>CAMLSI010000157.1 GCA_946482585.1 uncultured Lysobacteraceae bacterium | reverse complement strand
TGCCGCGTCGACGCAGGACTACCTCTCGCAATTCGATCGTGACGGCGACGGGCGCGTGAGCTTGAGCGAGTACCAGGACAAGCTCAGCGACGCGTTCCGGCAGATGGATGCGAACCGCAACGGCGTCGTCGATCTCGACGAGTTCGATCCGGCCGTGGTCGGTCCGAACACGCGCCCGATCTCCCTCTCGCGTCACCGCGCGCGGCTCGGCGAGGTGTTCAAGCGGCAGGATGCGAATCGCAACGGCTTTCTCGACGTGCGCGAGCTCGGCGCGCCGCCGCGGTAGCGGCGGCGCCGACATTTCATGCGGCCGGTTCGCCGGGATCGTCGTCGACGAGTCGCAACCGTGTGCGCGTGCCCGGCGCCGCGAGCGCGCTGTCGTAGGGATCCCATGCAACACCCAGGCGCGCGAGCCAGTGTCGCCGGACCGCGCGACGCGCGCGCCAGAGCGCTCCGACGCAGTGGCCGCGACGCTCGCGCAGTGCAGTGCCGCCGTTCGCCGCGGTAGCCTGCTGCAACCATTGCCGCGCGAGCTCGGCGTCGTTGCCGCGCCACTCCTCCAGTGCCCCGGCGAGCAGTGCGCCGGCGCGGCGCAGTTCGTCGCCGGCGGCGGCGAAATAGTCGAACGCGAGCAACTGAACCGCGTCCTCGATGCAGTCGAGGAGTTCCAGCAACGGATCGGTATAGGAAATTCGCGTGTGCATAAAGGTAAATCTCCACAGGCGGGAGCGCAGCTTGCGGCGGTGCGGTCTCGGTGCCTGCGACGCGGCTGTGGTCCCGGTCACATCGTGCGAAAGCTGAACGCGATGCCTGCGACTTCCGGCACACGCGCGCGGTGCGGCGCGCTGCGAACCTGACCGCGACGTCCCTGGAGGCGCCGTGCGTCATGCTGAAGTTCCTGCTCTGGTTGTTGCTGCTCGTCGTCTGCTGGCCGCTGGCGCTGCTCGCGCTGATCGCCTATCCGCTGGTCTGGCTGCTGAGCCTGCCGTTCCGGCTCGTGGGCATCACGGTATCGGCCGTATTCGAATTCCTGCGCGCGCTGCTGTTCCTGCCGGCGCGGCTGCTCGGCGCCCGACCGGCCTGAACCGGCCCTGCCTGGACGACGACCGGCCTCGCGGCGGCCCCTGTGACGGCGGCGCGATTGCGGCGAGAATGCGCGCCGCTTTCGTCTGCGACCGTCCATGAACGCACCCGCCGATTGTCCTTGCGGTTCCGATCGCGCCTACGCCGCCTGCTGCGGTCCGTTGCACGCGGGCGAACCGGCGCCGACGGCCGAGGCGCTGATGCGTTCGCGCTACAGCGCCTACGTGCTGGCGCTCGAGGACTATCTGCTGCGGAGCTGGCACCGCTCGACGCGGCCGGCCGCGCTGAACCTCGCGCACGATAAAAACGCGCCGCGCTGGCACGGCCTGAAGATCCTGCGTTACCAGCCGGTCGATGCCGACAACGCGTTCGTGGAATTCGTCGCGAAATTCAAGGTCGGCGGCGGCAGCATGCAGCGGCTGCGCGAGCTCAGCCGTTTCCGCCGCGAAGGCGGGCACTGGTTCTACGTCTCCGGCGAGTGGAGCAGCTGAGGGCCGAACGCCGCCTGCCGCATCTGTTCGCAGGGATGCCACCACTCGGTCAGGCTCATGCGTTCGAGCAGGAAATCCACGAACACGCGCACCTTGGGCAATTGCGAGCGTCCCGGCGGGTAGACCGCGTTGAGATCGAGCGCGGGACTTTCCCAGCCGTGCAGCACGCGGCGCAGCTTGCCCATGGCCACGAGCGGCTCGACCAGGCTGTCGCTGATCAGTGCGAGCCCCTGACCGCCGACGAGCGCGCTGCGCAGCACGGTCGGATCGTTCGCGACGACGCTCGGCGCGACCACGTAGTCGTCGCTGACGCTGCCGTTGTGCAGCGGCCAGCAGTAGCGTCCGTTCGCGCCGCGATGCTGGCTCATCGCGAGGGTACGGTGATGCACGAGTTCCTCGGGGCGCGTCGGTTCGCCGCAGCGCGCGAGGTAGTCATGGCTCGCATAGACCTGCGCGACGAAACTGCCGAGGCGCCGCGCCGTGAAAGTCGAGTCGGCCAGCGCGCCGACGCGCAGGGCGAGATCGATGTCCGAACCGATCAGGTCGAGCTTGTCGTTGCTGAGCACGAGTTCCACGCGCAGTTCCGGATGGCGTTGCAGGAACTCCGGCAGGATCGGGGCGAGCGCGTTGCTGCCGAGCGTGTAGGGCGCCGTCACGCGCAGCCAGCCGCGCGGCGCGCCGTGCAACTGGTTGACGGCGCTTTCGGCGGCTTCGAGGTCGCGCGCGATGTGGCGGCAATGTTCGTAGTACAAGGTGCCGGCTTCGGTCAGGCCGATGCGCCGCGTCGTGCGTTTGAGCAGATGCAGGCCCAGGCGATCCTCGAGTTCCTGCACTTTGCGGCTCACGCTGGTCTTGGGCAGGCCGAGCGAACGCGCGGCCGCGCTGAAGCCTCCGTGTTCCACCACGCGCACAAAGATCAGCGTTTCATTGAAGTCGCGTGACATAACCGCCTTGATTGTTGCATTGACGGGACAATCATTCCCGATTCGGCCCCCTAATCAAAGCACGGGTGCGTGCCCAATTCAGCCGACCTGAACCCCCGGGCGCCCTGGGGACTGCGCAGTCCGGTCGGACCGACGCAGGCGGCGTCCGCCGGTCCGTTTATGGGATGAGGTCGGTCTGCATGAAATCCAGTGTCATCGTCATCGGTGCCAGCGGCGGTATCGGCAGCGGCGTAGTCGCCGCGTTGCTGGCCGAAGGCTATCCGGTGGTCGCGGTCGGCCGGCATCGCGACACGTTGCTGCAACTGACCGAACGGCTCGGCCGGCCGGCTGCGCTGACGGTGCTGACCGCGAGCGTGGAGAGCGACACGGCGGCCAAGGATCTCGTGCAGCAGCTGGTTGCGCTGAGGCGGCGCTACGCCGGCGTGGTGGTCGCGATCGGACCCGAGCGCGACTGTGGCCGGCTCATGGACCGCGACGACGTCTTTCTCGAAGACCGCCTGCACGCACACGTGGTCACGCATTTCAACGCGGCGCGCGCGCTGATTCCGCTGCTCGCGCAGAGCGCGCCGAACGCGCTGTATCTCGGCATCGCGAGCGCGGCGACCTCGCACCCCTGGTGCGGTTTCGGCCATTTCTCCATCGCCAACGCCGCGCTGCGCATGCTCGCCAAGGTCGTCCATGCCGAAAGCCGCGACCTGCCGGTGCGCGTGCAGCAGCTCGCGCTGGCCGGCCTGGTACGCACACATCGCAACGATCACTGCGCCTGCAGCGAGTGGATGGAAGTCGACGCCGTCGGCCAGGCCGTGATCGATCTGTTGCAGCACTCCGACGGCAGCGCAGCCGTGCTCGACTTGCGCACCGGCGGCAGTCCCGAACCCGTACACGTTTGAAGATCCGAAGGAGTGGGAACATGAAAACCAACACCACGATGCCCGTCTGGCCCGCGCTCGCCAATGCCGGCCTGCTCATGCTGATCGGTCTCGCGCTGTCCGGTTGCGGCAGCTCGGCCGCGCCGCCGCAGATGCCGCCGCCGCAGGTCAGCGTCGCCGCCGTCGTCAAGAAGGATGTGACGCTCTGGGACGAATTCACCGGCCGCATCGAAGCCGTCGACAAAGTCGAAGTGCGTCCGCGCGTCGCGGGCTATCTCGACAAGGCGAACTTCGAGGAAGGCCGCCGCGTGAGCAAGGGAGACCTGCTGTTCCAGATCGACGATCGCGAATACCGCGCGGCGCATTCGCGCGCCGTGGCCGAGGTCGAACGCGCGCGTTCGCGAGCGGCGCTCGCGCAGCGCCAGCTCGAGCGCTCGCGCCAGCTCGTCGCGAACAAGCTCGTCGCGCGCAACGACCTCGATCTGCGCGAGGACGAACTCGCCCAGGCGCAGGCCGACATCAAGGCGACGCAGGCCGCGGCCGAGCAGGCACGGCTCAATCTCGAGTTCACGCGCGTGACCGCGCCGATCGACGGCCGCGTCGGCAAGGCGCTCGTGACGCCGGGCAACCTCGTCGCGCCCGGCACGACGCTGCTGACGACCGTGGTCTCGATGGACCCGGTCTACGTGAGCTTCGAGGGCGACGAGAACACCTACCTGCGCTATCAGGGTCTCGAACGCGCCGGCGAACTGCCGAGTGCGCGCGAAGCCGGCAATCCGGTGCGCATGGGCCTCGCCGACGAGGAAGGCTATCCGCACGAGGGCACGATGAACTTCGTCGACAACGAACTCGACGCGGGCACCGGCACGATCCGCGCGCGCGCCGTGTTCTCGAACAAGGACGGTCTGTTCACGCCGGGCCTGTTCGCGCGCGTGCAGTTGCTCGGCAGCGGCGCGCAGTCGGCGCTGCTGATCAACGACCGCGCGGTGCTCACCGACCAGGACCGCAAGTTCGTCTACGTGATCGGCCCGGAAAACAAGGCGCTGCGTCGCGACGTGAAGCTCGGCGCGCAGGTCGACGGCTTGCGCATCGTGTCGCAGGGACTCGCGCCCGAAGACCGCGTCATCGTCAACGGCGTGCAGAAAGTGTTCTTCCCGGGCATGCCGGTCGATCCGCAGGTCGTGCCGATGGAGAAACCCGAACAGGCGGCTGCGGTTGCGGCGGCGGCAGGAGGGCGGTGAACGATCCGGTTTGTTTGGGTTTTTCGGCGACGTCGGGGGCACCCATCCCCACCCGACCCTCTCCTTGAATGGGGCTTCCGGGTTGCGACGCTCTGACCCCCTTCGAAAGGGTGAAAGGCCGTCGCCTGGAACCGCAAGGCTCCGACGACCTTGAACGCCCGACAGGCCGGAGGGTCTGGGGGATGGGTTTCACCACGCCGACTGACGCGACACACGTTCCAGCCCCGCACGACAAGAACAGCGCTTTCCCCGGTAAAGGAGTACAACCGTGGACTTTTCCAGATTTTTCGTAGACCGCCCGATCTTCGCGGCGGTGCTTTCCATCATCATCTTCGTGGCCGGCCTCATCGCGATACCGATGCTGCCGATCAGCGAATACCCCGACGTCGTGCCGCCGTCGGTGCAGGTGCGCGCGGTCTATCCGGGCGCGAATCCCAAGACCATCGCCGAAACCGTCGCCGCACCGCTCGAAGAAGCGATCACCGGCGTCGAGAACATGATCTACATGAAGTCCGTCGCCGGTTCCGACGGCGTCATGTCGCTCACGGTCACGTTCAAGATCGGCACCGACATCGACCTGGCGCAGGTGCAGGTGCAGAACCGCGTGAGCCAGGCCACGCCGCGCCTGCCCGAAGACGTGCGCCGGCTCGGCGTGACGACGCTGAAGCAGTCGCCGAACCTGACCATGGTCGTGCACTTGCTGTCGCCCAAGGGCAACTACGACATCACCTACCTGCGCAACTACGCGGTACTGCACATCAAGGATGAGATCGCGCGCATTTCCGGCGTCGGCCAGGCGCTGATCTTCGGTGCGGGCGACTATTCCATGCGCGTCTGGCTGCAGCCCGACCGCGTCGCCGCGCTCGGCCTGACCGCGGGCGACGTGACCCGCGCCATCCAGGAGCAGAACCTGCAGGTGTCGGCCGGTTCGATCGGCGCGCCGCCGCAGAAGATGAATTCCGAGATGCAGCTGTCGATCAACGCACAGGGCCGCCTGGTCACGGAAGAGGAGTTCGGCAACGTCGTCATCAAGACCGACGCGAACGGCACCGTCGCGCGACTCAAGGATGTCGCGCGCATCGAACTCGGCGCGTCGGAATACGCGTTGCGCTCGCTGCTGTCGAATCAGCAGGCCGTCGCGATCCCGATCTTCCAGGCCCCGGGCAGCAACGCGATCGCGATGTCCGACGCGGTGCGCGCCAAGATGGGTGAGCTCGCCAAGCAGTTCCCCGAGGGCGTCACCTGGGACGTGGTCTACGACCCGACCGTGTTCGTGCGCGATTCGATCAAGGCCGTGATCACCACTCTGTTCGAGGCGATCGCGCTCGTGGTCATCGTCGTGATCCTGTTCCTGCAGACCTGGCGCGCGTCGATCATTCCGCTGCTCGCGGTGCCGGTATCGGTGATCGGCACGTTCGCCGTGCTCTGGATGCTCGGCTTCTCGATCAACGTGCTGACTCTGTTCGGCCTCGTGCTCGCGATCGGCATCGTCGTCGACGACGCGATCGTCGTCGTCGAGAACGTGGAGCGAAACATCGAAGAGGGTCATTCTCCGCTCGAGGCCGCGCACCGCGCGATGAGCGAGGTCAGCGGTCCCATCATCGCGATCGCGCTGGTGCTGTGTGCGGTGTTCGTGCCGATCGCGTTCATCGACGGCGTCACCGGACAGTTCTATCGCCAGTTCGCCGTGACGATCGCGATCTCGACGGTGATTTCGGCGATCAACTCGCTGACCCTGTCGCCGGCGCTCGCCGCGGCGCTGCTCAAGCCGCACGGCGCGCCGAAGGACTGGCTCACGAAGTTCATCGATGCGGCCTTCGGCTGGGTGTTCCGTCCGTTCAACCGCTTCTTCCGCCGCGCCAGCGACGGCTATGCGAACGGCGGCCGGCCCGCGCTCAAGCGCGCACCGCTGATGGTGCTCGTCTATGCGCTGCTGATCGGACTCACCGTGATCGGTTTCCGCGCGGTGCCGGGCGGCTTCATTCCGACGCAGGACAAGCTGTACCTGTTCGCCGGCGCGAAGCTGCCGGAAGGCGCTTCGCTCGATCGCACCGAAGCGGTGATCCGGCGCATGAGCGAAATTGCGCTGGAAACGCCGGGCGTGGCGACGGCCGTCGCTTTCCCGGGTCTCAACGCGATCCAGTTCACCAACACGCCGAACATGGGCACGATCTTCTTCGGCCTGAAACCGTTCTCCGAACGCGACGGGCTCAGTGCCGAGCAGATCGTGCAGCAGCTCAACGGCCGCTTCTTCGGCGAGATCAAGGAAGGCCTCGCGTTCGCGGCGATGCCGCCGCCGGTGCTCGGCCTCGGCCAGTCGGCCGGCTACGAGATGTACGTGCAGGATCGCAGCGGCCTCGGTTACGGCGAACTGCAGCGGCAGGTCGAAGCGCTCAGCGGCGCGATCATGTCGACGCCCGGGTTCGAGCGTCCGTTCAGTTCGTACCAGTCCAACGTGCCGCAGCTCAGCGCCGACGTCGACCGCATCAAGGCCAAGGAGCAGGGCGTCGCGCTGACCGATCTGTTCGAAACCCTGCAGGTCTACCTCGGCTCGCGCTACGTCAACGATTTCAATCGCTTCGGCCGCACGTATCAGGTGATCGCGCAGGCCGACGCGAACTTCCGCGACGAAGTCGCGGACATCGCGAATCTCAAGACGCGCAACACGGCCGGCGCGATGGTGCCGATCGGCAGCGTCGTGAAGATCGGCCAGACCTACGGGCCGGATCCGGTGATCCGCTACAACGGCTACCCTGCGGCGGATCTGCAGGGCGGCGCCGATCCGCGCCTGCTGTCGTCGGCGCAGGCCGTGCAGGGCGCCGCCGCGTTCGCGCAGCGGCAACTGCCCAACGGCATGAGCTTCGAGTGGACCGCGCTCACGTACCAGCAGGTCACGCAGGGCAAGGCCGCGCTGCTCGTGTTCCCGCTCTGCGTGCTGCTGGTGTTCCTGGTGCTGGCCGCGCTGTACGAGAGCTGGTCGCTGCCGCTGTCGGTGATCCTGATCGTGCCGATGTGCATGCTGTCGGCGATCGCCGGGGTCTGGCTGACCGGCGGCGACAACAACATCTTCACGCAGATCGGCCTGGTCGTGCTTATGGGGCTCGCGTGCAAGAACGCGATCCTCATCGTCGAGTTCGCGCGCGAGCTGGAACAGAAGCGCGGCATGAGCATCGTCGAAGCGGCGCTGGAAGCCTGCCGTCTGCGTTTGCGCCCGATCCTGATGACGAGCTTCGCGTTCATCATGGGCGTGCTGCCGCTGGTGTTCGCGCACGGCGCCGGTGCGGAGATCCGTCACGCGATGGGCGTCACGGTGTTCGCCGGCATGCTCGGCGTCACGCTGTTCGGTCTGTTCCTGACGCCGGTGTTCTACGTGCTGATCCGCAAGCTCGCGACGCGCGGCAGCCGCCGGGCGCCTGCGGCGGCACCGCTGCCGGCGCATTGAAGCCGGCACCCGGCGCGTTTCCGGCGCGCTCCTGACTGAAAAACGACCGGCCCCGTGCCGGTCGTTTTTTTGTGTCCGCCGCGGATTTCCGGGCCGCCGGGCGCTCCTTCGGCTTGCCTTGCCGCCGCGCATGTCCGACCATCGCCGGCCGTTTCGTGGCTTTCTTCTCGAGTGAGCGCATCCGCGTCCGATGACGGCCTGCAGGATTTCCTGCGTCCCGGCCTCGTCGCCAACGACATTCCCGCCCTGTTCGGCCTGCGCAAGGCGCGCGAACTGCTGCGCGCGTTCTCGACCCTGTTCCACGGCGGCGAAGACGCGGTGATGGTGCGTCTGCTCATTCTGCGCACGATCGGCGAGCGCGGCGCGGCGCCGGACTGGAGTCCGCAGGAACTGCGCGAGCATTTCGCCTACGTCGACGCGACCAAGCTCGACACCGTGCTCGTGCGGCTGCGCGACAACAGCCTGCTGACCTGGGACAGCGAAACCCAGCGCTACCGCGTGAGCCCGGTCGGCCGCCAGGCGCTGTCGGCGCTGAGCCTTCTGCTGCAATTCCAGGGCGAGGGCGACGAACTCGCCTACGTGACCGCGCAGATTGCCGCGGGCGAAGCCACCGGCCGCGTCGGCAGCGACGATCTGCAGCATCTGCTGTCGCGCCTCAACGAGCTGCGCGACGACTTCGACCGCGCCGTGCTCAGCGGCTCGGAACATCGCATCCGTGCCGCCGCGGCCACTCTGAAGTCCGTCTGGCGCTGGGTCGAGAAAGGCACCGCCATCGTCCGGCTGATCGCGCAGGACGGCGAACTCGATCCGGCCACGCACCGCGTCGCGCAGCAGATCGGCCGCGCGCAGAGCGCGATGCTGCGCCAGGCGTCGGTATTCCAGCGCGCGCTGAATCAGCTCGATCGTCATCGCGTGCATCTCGGTGCGAGCGGCCTGTCCTCCTCCGACGTGAACCAGTGGCTGCGCACGCTGGAGACCGACCAGCTCGCCGCGCTCGCGCGCGACGTCGTGGCCGAACGTCTCGCGCCGGCTTTCGTACTCGGCGACATCGCGCTCGACATCGCCGACTTCGAACTCGTCGAACGCGAGCGCGACGTCGGCGTCGTCGAAACGCTGCCCGAGGCGCGCGGCGCGCCGGAACAGGCCGCTGCGCCGATCGCCGCGAACGACTACGAGCTCGCGCAGCACTGGCAGGCCGAACTGGCTGCGCTCGCGGACGACGCGCCGCTGTCGGCATTCGTTCCCAGCGCCGATTTCGCGACCTCGGCCTATCGCCTGTCGCTGCTCGGCCTGCTCGGCGATCCGGCCGCGCACGCGCGCGACGGCGCGCTCGCCGAACTCGCCCGGCTGCCGTTGCGGCTCGAACTCAGCGGCGCGCTCGAAGCGGTCGACAGCGCCGGCATCGCCTACATCAGCGCGGGCCGTCTGCGTCCGCTCGCGCCGCACCCGTTGCAAGCACCTGCGCCGCCCGCGGGCGAACGCAGCGAGGAAGCCATCGATGAATGATCCCGTCGCCGCGCTGATCGCGCGCCTGCTCGCCGAACGCTGGCTGCCGCGCGAAGACGAACTCGCGCGCCAGGCGCTGACCGATGCGGGATTCCGCGAAGAGCTCGATCGCCGTCTCGCCGCGGCCGGACTGCGCCTGCTCGATCACCCGTACGCCGGCCATGTCGCCGTCGCGATCGCCAAGGCGCAGGAAGCGGCGGTGTTCGCCGGCCCGCGTGCGTGGTCGGCGAGCAATCTCGATTTCGACCGCGACTGCATCGCGCTGCTCGTAGTGCTGTGGAGTCTGCTGATTCTGCCCAAGCGCCAGCGCCAGATCCGCCGCGTCGACGCCGACCGCGAGCAGGAGCAGGGCCAGATCTTCGCCGAGATGAAGCCGGTGCCGGTCGGCAGCGACGTCGCCGAACCGCTGGCCGAGCGCACGCTGATCGCCGACTTCGGCGACAAGCTCGGCGGCAAGATGCGCATCAACATCAATCTCGGCGTGCTCGCGCGCCACGGCTTCATCGTGCGGCGCAAGGAACGCATCATCGAGGGGCCGCTGCTCGATCTCGCGTTCGACTACGAACGCACCGCACGGCGCGTGCTCGACGGCGCGCTCGCGTTCGTCGTCGAACGGGCGCACGGCGAAACCGCGGCGGACGCCGTGGACGAGACCGACACGGAGTTCGGCCATGTTTGAGTTCCGCGCACTCGAAGTGGTGCATTGGGACTACTGGCAGCGCTTCACCCTGCCGCTGGATTCGGCCATCGTCACCGTGGTCGGGCCGAACGGTTCCGGCAAGACCACGCTGCTCGATGCGCTGCGCACGCTGCTCGCGATCGAAGATCGCGAAACCGCGCGCGACTACAAGACTTATCTGCGCCACAACGGCAAGCCCGATGAGCGGCAGCAGCCCTCCGAACACGCCGT
>CAMLSI010000156.1 GCA_946482585.1 uncultured Lysobacteraceae bacterium | reverse complement strand
CCGATGCATTCGTACTGGGACGATTTCTGGGCACTGGCGGGCTACAAGGACGCCGCCGCGCTCGCGCAGGCGCTGGGGCTGCGCGACGAGGCCGCGCGCATCGCCGCGGCGCGCGACGAATTCCGACGCGATCTGCACGCGTCGTTGCAGCTCGCGACAGCACAGCACGGCATCGCCTTCCTGCCGGGGTGTGCCGAACTCGGCGACTTCGATCCGACCTCCACGACGATCGCGCTGTCGCCCGCGGGCGAGCAGGCGGCGCTGCCGCAGGACCTGCTGCGAGGAACCTTCGAACGCTATTGGACCGAATTCGTCGCGCGGCGCGACGGCGCCCGCGACTGGAAGGACTACACGCCGTACGAATGGCGCAACGTGTCGGCGCTGGTGCGGCTCGGACAGCGCGAGCGCGCCTGGCAGGCCGCCGAATTTTTCCTCGGCGACCGGCGCCCGACGGCGTGGAACCAGTGGGCCGAAGTCGTCGGGCGATCGCCCCGCGAGCCGCGCTTCATCGGCGACATGCCGCACGCCTGGGTCAGCTCGGATTTCATCCGCGCCGCGCTCGACCTGTTCGCCTACGAGCGTTACGAGCAGCAGGCGCTGGTGCTCGCGGCCGGCATCCCGTCGACGTGGCTCGCCGGGAAAGGCGTTGCGATCCGCGGTCTGCGCACGCCCTACGGCACGTTGAGCTACGCGCTGTGGCGCGATCGCGTCGGGCTCAAGCTGGTGCTCGACGGCGCCGGCTTCGCACCGCCCGGCGGCGTCGTGCTGCCGTGGCCCGTCGACGGTTCGCCGGGTGCCACGACGATCGACGGCCATTCGGCAGAATGGAAAAATGGAGAACTGAATATTAAGAAATTTCCGGCGCGCGTCGAGATCCGTCGCGTACCGCCGCCGTCACCATGACTCCGTCACGTCGACGCGGCCGCCGGTCGTGCACGGCGATGCGATCGCCCCGTCGGCTTCATCACGATTCCCCGCGCCCGGCGGCACGCGCATCGAGCGCGATGCCGGCCGCACCGAGCAGGCCCGGGTTCGGATGCCGTACGGCGACGGTGGGGGTCTGCGCCATCGTCGGCGCGAAGCGGCCCTTGGCGTCGAAGCGCGCGCGGAAACCGCCGCGGCGCAAGGTCGGCAGCAGCGGTTCGAGCAGCCCGCCGCCGAGGAAGACGCCGTCCCAGGCGCCGTAGGCGAGCACGAGATCGCCCGCGATCGCGCCGAGGATCTCGGCGAACAGATCGACCGCGCGGACCGCCTGCGCGTCGTCGCCGTCGGTGGCGCTCTGCATCACCTGTTCCGGCGTCGTCGCGCGGCGCGGCGCGGCGGCGATCTCGCAGATCGCCGTATAGAGATTCACGAGCCCCGAGCCGCAGATCAGGCGTTCGTTCGACACGCGGCCGAAATCGCGCGTGAGGCGCTTGAGGATCTCGATTTCTTCGTCGCTGCCCGGCGCGAAGCTCAGATGGCCGCCTTCGGTCTCGAGCACGATCGCGCGCCCGTCGCGCAGCAGCAGTGCGCCGACGCCGAGGCCGGTGCCGGGTCCGACGACCGCGACGCAGCGATCGAGGCGACCGTCGAGCGCGGGCGGCGGAGGCGCGCCGAGGATTTCCAGGTCGGCCGCGGGCAGCAGCGGCAGGCAGCGGCTCTGCGCCGCGAAATCGTTGACGAGCCGTACCGACTCCAGGCCGAGCCGGGTCGTGATCTCGGCCGCCGACACGGTCCAGGGCAGGTTCGTGATCTTCACTTCGCCGCCGTCGACGCGGCCGGCGATCGCGAATACGGCGGAGGCGGGTTTCGCGTCGACCTCGGCGAGATAGCGCGCGGCGGCCTCGGCCAGGCTCGCATGCTCCGCGGCACGGTAGCGCCGGACGCTGTCCGCACGCAGCGGCACGTCGGCCGATTCGCAGAGCGCGAAGCGCAGATTGGTGCCGCCGATGTCGGCGAGCAGGATCAGGTTGGCGTCGGGCATGGCCGGTTCCGGTCAAAGAGACCTGCAAGCATAGCCGCGCGGCCCGCATCGCCGCAGCCGTGCTCTGCGCTGCAAACGAATGCAGGCGGCGGCGCGTTCAGTCCGAGAGGATGCGCCCCTGGCTGGCAATGACCGCGGCATAGCGCTTCGCACTCGATTTCAGCGTGCGTCGCTGCGTCGCGAAGTCGACGTGGACGATGCCGAAGCGCTTGGAATAGCCGAGCGACCATTCGAAGTTGTCGAGCAGCGACCAGGCGAAATAGCCGCGGATGTCGCAGCCGTCGGTGCGCGCTTGCTGCACCGCGCGCAGATGCTTGTCGAGGTAGTCCACGCGCAGCGGGTCGGGCAGTTCGTCGCCGGGCGCGACCGGCGGGTCGTAGAACGCGGAGCCGTTCTCGGTGATGTACAGCGGCGGGTTGCCGTAGCGCTCGCGTATCCAGTTCAGCGTGTCGGTCAGTCCCTGCGGGAAGACTTCCCAGCCGGTTTCGCTGTAGGTCGCCTGCGGCTGACGTACGCCGCTCGCGTACAGCGGCCAGGACGCGTCGTCGTGACGTGTGACGCTGCGCGTGTAGTAGTTGAGCCCGATGAAATCGAGCGGCTGGCGGATCAGCGCGAAGTCCTCGGCCGGCCAGTCGGGCCAGGCCTCGCCGAAGATTTCCTTCATTTCCGGCGGATACCGGCCGAGCAGTGCCGGATCGAGGTACTGGCGGTTCATGTAGGCGTCGGCGCGCCGCGTCGCGGCGTGGTCGGCTGCGGAATCGCTCGCGGGATACTTCGGCTCGATGTTCACGACGAGCCCGACCTGGTGCTTGCCGATCGCGCGATAGGCCTGCACGGCGGCGCCGTGCGCACGCATCAGATGATGCGAGGCGAGCGGCGCCTCGAAACGGTTCTTGTGCCCCGGCGCGAGCGCGCCGTGCAGGTAGCCGCCGTCGGTCACGACCCAGGGCTCGTTGAGCGTGGCCCAGAGCCGGACGCGGTCGTCGAGACGGCGGTAGACCGCGCTCGCGTAGTCGGCGAACCAGCCGGCGATGTCCGGATTGAGCCAGCCACCGCGATCGTCCAGCGCTGCGGGCAGGTCCCAGTGGTACAGCGTGGCCATCGGCTGGATGCCGGCCTCGAGCAGTGCATCGACGAGCCGCTCGTAGAAGTCGAGCCCGCCCGCGTTCACGCGTCCCTTGCCCTCGGGCATGACGCGGCCCCAGGCGATCGAAAAGCGGTAGGCGTTCAGGCCGAGGCGCTGCATGAGTTTCACGTCATCGGCGTAGCGGCGATAGTGGTCGCAGGCCACGTCGCCGCTGTCGCCGTCGCGAACCAGTCCCGGCGTGCGCGTGAAACGGTGCCAGATGCTGGGACCGGCGCCGTCGGCGAGCGGCGAGCCCTCGATCTGGTAGGCCGAAGTCGCGCATCCCCAAAGGAAATCGCGTGGAAATTCGCTGGCGGCGGTCATGACGGCGTGCTGGCCCCGGGTCGATGAAAACGATTACATTCCAGCACACCGTCGCTTTTCAGGAAAGAGGCGGCGACGATTTTGGCCGTCCGGCACTGCGCCGGCGGCGTGGCACGGAGACCCGGGAATGGCAACAGTGACATTCGACGCGGTGCGCAAGGTCTACGACAACGGCCGTGTCGCCGTGGCCGGCGCGACGTTCGAGATCGCCTCGGGCGAGCTGGTCGTGCTGGTCGGACCTTCGGGCTGCGGCAAGTCGACCCTGCTGCGCATGATCGCCGGGCTCGAAGCGATCAGTTCCGGCGAACTGGCCATCGCCGGCGAGCGCGTCAACGAGCTCGCCCCGCGTGACCGCGACATCGCCATGGTGTTCCAGAGCTACGCGCTGTATCCGCACATGAGCGTCGCCGAAAACCTGTCGTTCGGCCTGCGCCTCAAGGGCACGCCGCGCGCGGAGATCGAACGCCGCATCGCCGACGCCGCGCGCATGCTCGGTCTGGCCGAACTGCTGTCGCGGCGGCCGGCCGAGCTGTCCGGCGGCCAGCGCCAGCGCGTCGCGGTCGGTCGCGCACTGGTGCGCCAGCCCAAGGTGTTCCTGCTCGACGAGCCGCTGTCGAACCTCGACGCCAAGCTGCGTTCGGCCACGCGCGTGGAGATCGCGCGGCTGCACCGGCAGCTCGGGGCGACCATGATCTACGTGACCCACGATCAGGTCGAGGCGATGACGCTCGGCCACCGCATCGTGGTCATGAACGACGGCGCGATCGAGCAGATCGATACACCGCTCGCCCTGTATGCGCGGCCGGCGACGCTGTTCGTGGCGGGTTTCCTCGGCAGCCCGGGCATGAATCTGCTGCGCGGCAGCGCTGGCGCCGACGGCACCGTGCTGCAAATGGCCGACGGCTCGCGGCTGCCGCTGGGCGCGGGTGTGGCGGCGACCGACGGCGAGGCCATCGTCATCGGCCTGCGCCCGGAGGATCTGCTGCTGCCGGCGCCCGGCGTCGCGGCGGCGCACACCGGTGCCAGCATCACGGCGACGCTGGAGCTGGCCGAGCAGATCGGCAGCGAAACCTTCCTGCATCTGCGTCTGGGCGAACAGCCGCTGGTGGCCCGCGTTGCGCCGGGCGCGGTGCCGCCGCCGGGAACGGTGCTGCAGCTGAGCTACCGCTACGACCAATTGCATTACTTCGGCGCTGCCGACGGGCGCCGCCGCGACAGCCGCCGGTAGTGCGCAACGCCAGCGGGATCGCGAAGGGCGGGGCCTGCGACGTTGCGGAGCGAGGCCGTCCCCCGGCGGCGGCCGGCGCCGCAGTGCGGTCCTCGCGTTGCGATGTTGTGGTGAAAGCAACAAATACCCATATACATTTATTTCATATTGCTCGCGGCGTTCCGTGATGGCGGACGCGACTTGGCGGGAATCGGCGCGTTTTCGTGTTTATCCACTTGGGAGCCATCCGGGGGAGGGCGTCCTGCGAACGGCCGGGCGTCCGCGCACCGGCCACGTCAAACACAGACGTAGGAACGAACATGACAACAAAACGAGCAATTCCGACAGCGATACTGCTGCTGGCGTCGGCCGTGTGTGCGCAGGCAGCCGGACCGGAAGCGGAAGCCGACTTTTTCGCGATGGGCGCTGACCGCGCCACGCCGGCCCGTTCCGGCGCCGAGGCGGCCGTGCAGCAGCTGGCACAGGAGCTCCGCCAGGACACGGGCACCCTGCCGCAGGGGTTTCCGTTCGACCTCAACGATGTATCGCAATTGCAGCAGCTGAGCCTGGGCTTCGGTTTCCAGGTGTACGACATCGATGCGGACCGGCTGGCCGGTGGTGAAAGCCTCAGCGCCTCGGCGCGCGCGACGGGCACCTGGCGCTTCACCGTCGGCCTCGCCGGCCGGCCGGTAGGTCTGGTGACGCTGGTGCAGCAGGGCGAGCGCTGGGAGGCGGTTTCCTTCGGCGGCGCCGGTCTGGCTCAGGAAATGGACGCGGTCGTGCGCAGCCAGGACGGCAAGGCGCCGCTGCGTTACCTGCGGCTGCCGCAGGCAACGGCCGACTTCATCGAGGTCGGCGATGCCGCCGGCGCGCGCTTCGTGCCTTTGCGGGCGGCGCGTGAATCGTTGCGGCTGGACGGCGGCGCTGCGTCGCTGAGCGAGGCGCAGCTCGCACCGGAACTGCGCGCCGCCGTCGCGCGCCACATCGATCGTTGAGCCGGGAGATCGCCATGAACAATCTGCTTCGCTTCGCGCTCTGCGCCGGACTGGCGGCGCTCAACGGCACGGCCTCCGCCGCGTATCGCTATCTCGACGTGAACCTCGTCACCCAGGAGCACAGCAACTGGTGCTGGGCCGCCACCGCTGTCGACGTGCTGCGCTGGTACGGCTCCAGTCCCAGCCAGTGCGGCGTGGTCAACTGGGCCTACGGCCGCAACGATGCCTGCGGCAACACGGTGTTCAACTGGAACCACCGTGCCAACACGCCCAATGCCATCTACGGCGTGGCCGGCAGCATCCAGTCCATCCTCTCGAACTGGGGCCTGTCCAGCTCCGGCTACGGCTATGCGCTGAGCTGGAACGCGGTGGTCGGCGACATCAACGCCAACCGGCCGTTCGTGATCCGCTTCGGCTGGTACAACGGCGGCGGCCATTTCATCGTCGGCTACGGTTACGACGATCGCAGCGGCACCCGGCGCGTGGCCTATATGAATCCCTGGCCGGGCGAGGGTTATACCTGGTCCAACTACAATTGGACCGTCAACGCCGCCTACGATCACAGCTGGACACACACGCTGCGCATGAACCGCTGATCGCAGCGAACGAGCAAGGCGTCGGCCGGGACTCGGAAAGGCAGCTGTCCAGGCTCCGGCCGGCGCATTCGCGCTGCATTTGAAGAATCACTGAAATTTTCAACGTTGTCGGCGACTGCCGCAGCGGCGTCAGGGCTGCGCCAGCAGCGCGCGCGACTGCGCGATCTGGTTGTCGCGGCAGTCGGGACGGTCGCCCAGGCGATCCAGCGACGCCGCCAGCAGCGCGCGGCCCTGCGGTTCGCGCCCGGCCAGGGTCAGTGCCAGGCCGCGGCCCAATTGCAGTATGGCCAGACGCGGATGCTGCGGCGCATACAGCGGCTCGGCCGCCGCGATGGCGCGGTCGAACAGGTCGATGGCGCTGGCGTAGCGCCGCTGCGCCAGGGCGAGGTCGGCGCGGTTTTCCAGCACGATGGCCTGGACGAAGGGCTGCGGCGAGTCCAGCCCGCGCAGGATCGCATCGGCGCGATCCAGCGCCTGTTCCGCCGCGGCTGTGTCGTTCTGCCGCAGCAGCGCCATGCTCATCACGGCCAGGCTCATGGCATGCCAGGGGTGCTGCTCGCCCAGTTCCCGCGCGCGGCCTTCGGCGGCGCGGCGCAGCCAGTCGACGCCTTCGGCGCGGCCGGCGCAACCCAGCGCGAAGCCGAGGTCGTGCGTGACCGTCAGGGTGGTCGGGTGTGCGGCGCCGTAGCGCCGACCGAGTTTGTCTTGCAGGTCGCGGAGCACCGCGATCGCTTCGTCGAAACGGCCCAGGCCGATCAGCGCTGTCTCGATGGCGATGTGCGTTTCCAGCGTGAACGCATGCTCGGGGCCGCGTTCGCGCGCATACAGCTCGCGCGCACGGTTGGCGTGTTCCAGCGCCGGTGCGAAGCGGCCCAGGCGCGACTGACACAGACTCAGGCCCATGTGGGTATCGGCACGGTTGGACGGCGTGGTCCTCGCGCCGGCCGGCAGCAGTGCGGTGAAGCGCGCTTCGCACAGGGCGAATTCCTCGCGCAGGAAGGCCGCCCGGGCGATCTGGTTGTCGATCTCCAGGACGAGGTCGGCCGGCTCGCCCAGCGCGGCGGCCGCATCGGCGCGCAGGCGCTGCAGGTCGTTTTCGTTTCGGGCCAGGTTGTCGGTGCCGATGCGGATCTGGCTCAGCGCCAGCCGCGCCTGCAACACGCTCACATGGTGGTCGCCGCGCACTTCGCCCAGGCGGGTGATGGCGCGGCCGAGCGCGATCTCGGCCAGGCCATAGCGGCCCAGACCGGCGAGCGAGCGGCCCAGGCTGAGGTCGATCTCGCCGGCGACTTCGGGCATGCCGGACAGGCGTTGCTCGACCTTGTCCAGCGCGCCGGCCATGAGTTCGGCCACGCGGAGGTCGCCGCTGCCCTGCTGCAGCGGATCGGCTCCGGGCAGGAAATCCTCATTGATGAAGCGGTTGACGGCCTGGGCCACCTCGCGTGCCCGTTCGGCCGCGTCGCGCTGGCGCGCCAGCTTGAGCATGAAGCCGGTGATCACGGCGACGAACATCAGCACGAGCAGGGCGCCGCTCAACGAAACCAGCGGGTAGGCCTGGATCAGCAGGTGCATGCGGTGCCAGGGACTCGGCGGCCTCGCTGTCACGGGCTGGTAGGCGAGCGCACGGCGCAGGTCGGCCTGCAGCGCCGACACGGTCGAATAGCGGCAGGCGGGGTCGTCATGCTGGGCTTTGGCGACGACGGCGACCAGGTCCCTCGGCAGCCGCGGCGCGACGCCGGCCCGCAGCACTTCGTCGAGCAGGCGGCCGAGCTGCCAGATGTCCGAGGCCACCTGAGGCGTGGCGCCGGCGAGCTGCTCGGCGCTGGCATAGCCCGGCGTGAAGGCGTGTCGGGCGGCCGGATCGGCGATCAGCGCGGCGATGCCGAAGTCGAGCAGCTTGGCGTGGCCGTCCGCATCCACGCGCACGTTGGCGGGCTTGATGTCCCGGTGCAGCAGCAGGCGGCCATGGGCGAACTGCACCGCGTCGATCACCGGCAGCAGCAACTGCACGCGCTCGCGCCAGGGCAGCGCCTGCGCAGCCGCGTGCCGCTCCACGCTGTCGCCCTCGACGTGCTCCATCGCGAACCAGAGGTGGCCGTCCTCGCCGTGACCGCCGTCGAGCAGACGGGCGATGTGCGGGTGGCGCAGCCCGGCGAGGATCTGACGCTCGTGCCGGAACAGCTGCAGCGCGGTTTCGTCGAGCCGCCCCAGCGGCAGCCATTTGATCGCGACGTCCTGCTCGTACTCGCCGTCGGCACGCGTGGCCAGGTAGACGATGCCCATGCCGCCGCGGGCCAGTTCGCGCACGATGCGGAACGGTCCCAGCACCTGGCCCGGGGCCAGTTCGGCCAGGCCGGCCGAGCGCAGCAGGCTGCGGACCAGGGCGCCTTGCAGCAGCTGGCCCGAGTCGAACATCCGCTCGATCAGGCCCATGCGCGCGCCCGTTAGACCACCAGCAGGGTCTGCAGACGTTCGCGCGCCTGCGCCCAGAGACGTTGCACCGAGCGCAGCGGCAGGCGCAGCGCCTCGGCGGTCTCCACTTCGGTCAGACCGCCGAAGATACGGCAGTCGACCACGCGAACCAGGCGTTCGTCCTCGCGGCCCAGCTGTTCCAGCACCGAGTCGATGCTGAGCAGCTCCTCGGCTTCGCGGTCGGCGGCGAGGTCCTGCTGGTCCAGCGTGGTGTGCTCGGCGCCGCCGCCGCGCTTGGCCGCCATGCGGTCGCGGGCGTGGTTGACCAGGATCTGGCGCATGGCGCGTCCGGCCAGGGCCAGGAAGTGCGAGCGGCTGCCGATTCCCTGCTCGCCGCCGCTCTCGGCGATGCGCAGGTAGCACTCGTGCACCAGAGCGGTGGCATTGAGCGTGTCGAACCGGCCCGAAGTATTGGCGCAGCGCGCCAGCCGCAGCAGGTCGTCGTAGAGCAGGGCGACGACCTGCTGCCAGGCATCGTCGTCGCCGGCGTGCGCCTGCTCGAGCAACAGCGTGATTTGACTCATTCCCCGTTCCCCGGTGGGCGCGGCCTCGGACGGGCCGGATGGCCCAGACCGCGTGCAGGCGAAGTCTATCGCCTGCACCGTCTTTCAGGGGACGGAAGAGGTTTTCCCGGGACGGCGATCAGCCGCGATCCGTGAATGGGATCAGGCGCTTCCAGGCGTGGCGCTTGGGCGGGTACTTGCCCTGAAGGTAGAGATGATCCGGGTAGTTCAGCTCCAGCACGCGACGTGCGTCGGCGCTGAGCTTTTCCTGGCCGAGCCGCGCATAGGCTTCGGTCATGATCGCGAGCGCGTCGCCGGCCTGCGGCGTGCGCTGGTAGGTTTCGACGACCTTCTCGGCGCGGTTGGCAGCGGCCACGTAAGCCTTCTGGCGCAGGTAGAACAGGGCGACGCCGATTTCCGCCTGCGCCATGTTGTTGCGCAGATAGATCATGCGCTGGCGCGCTTCGGTGGCGTAGCGGCTGTCGGGATAACGCTTGACGAGCTCGCTGAAATCCTCGAACGACTGCAGTGCGTAAGCCTGGTCGCGCTTGGTCTCGTCGCGGGTGACGTAGCGTTCGAGCAGGCCGTCGGAACGGCCGAAATTGATGAGCCCGCGCAGGTAGTAGGCGTAATCGATGTGCTTGTGCGTCGGATAGGTCTTGATGAAGCGGTTGATCGACGAATACGCCTCTTCTTCCTTATGGTCCTTGTACTGGGTATAGGCCAGTTCGAGCTGGGCCTGCTCCGTGTAGGGACCGAACGGGAAGCGTGCGACGAGGCGTTCGTAGGTCCGGGCGGCGCGGTCGAGATTGCCTTTCTCCAGCGCTTCCTTGCCGAGGGCGTACACCTGATCGACCGGCAGGGTTTCGACCGGATCGCCCTTCTTGCCATCGCGCGAACACGCGCCGAGGGTCAGCAGCGCAGCAAGAAAAACCAGTCGGATCAGCGGGGAAACTCGCATGGGACGGCCACGCTCTGCGAAAATGCGGGCCGCGATCATAGCCCAAAGATTCGCGCCCCGCCCCGGCCTGGCCAAATCCCGCATGAATGACTCCGTTGCACTTCAGACCCTGCAGATCCCTCTGGATCAGGCCGGGCGCCGTTTCGACCAGGTACTGGCCGAACTGTTTCCCGACTACTCGCGTTCGCGCCTGACCGCCTGGATCAAGTCCGGCGACGCGCTGCTCGACGGCGCCGTCGCGCCGCCGCGGCAGATCGTCAAGGGCGGCGAGACCGTCAGCGTCATGGCCATCGCCTCGCAGGAGGTGCCGCTCGCCCCCGAGGCCATCGCGCTCGACATCCGCTACGAGGACGCCGACGTCCTCGTCATCAACAAGCCGGTCGGCCTCGTCGTG
>CAMLSI010000155.1 GCA_946482585.1 uncultured Lysobacteraceae bacterium | reverse complement strand
TCGACTGGCTGCCGCAGGCGCGCCTGATCTTCATGCCGTGGTTCACCTATTCGCAGGCCGGCGGCAACGAAGCCGCGCAGCAACGCTGGTACGTCGCGCAGGCCGCGAACGTGCCGGCCGACGCGCGCAGCGCCGAACTCGACATCTACTACGTGACCGGCGGCGCGTTCGATTCGGCCGAGCCGCGCCTCACCACGCGCGTCGGCCGCGGCACGCTGCGCTTCGGCGATTGCGCGAACGGAACATTCAGCTACGTCTTCGATCCGCGCTACAACGACGGCGCCGCAGGCACGATCACGCTGTCGCGCCTTTCCCCCGCGACGCAGTCCTGCATCCTCGCCGACGGCAGTGTGCAGCCGGCACCCGAGGCGCGGCCCGCGAGCAAGGGGTTCGACGCGCGCCAGAGCGGCTCGTGGTATGAGCCTGCGACCGGCGGCCAGGGCATGCAGCTGACCGTGCAGCCCGACGGCGTGTTCTTCGCCGCCTGGTTCGCCTACGACGTCGCCGGCGCCGCCGACGACACCGGCAGGCAGCACTGGTTCACCCTGCAAGGCAATCTCGCGCAGGCGACCAACGGCCGCGTCGACCTCGTGATCGTGCAGACCGTCGGCGGCGCGTTCGATCGCCGCGCGACGCGCAACCGCTACGTCGCCGGCCAGGCCACGCTGCAGATGCACGGCTGCGATCGCGCCACGCTGACGTATCGCTTCGGCGACGACGAACGCGTCGGCGCATTCGCGGGCAAGAGCGGCGAGCTCGAGATGATCAAGGAAGGCGGCTGCGCGCCGTAAGCGCGCGGTCGGACGGATCCGCCGCCGCGCAACGCGGCGGCGGCGTACGCACCAGGTTCCACGAGTCCGGCGGCGGATTCCCGATCCCGCTTGCGATCGGCACCGGCGGAAAACCGGCCGCGACGCGTGGCGATCGCCGGCGCGCGTCGCCGCGTATCGCCGGCACTGCCGCGCCCGGATCGTCGGTGGCGACGGCGATCGCACACTGACGGGACGCCCGCATCGAAGCGGGTATGATCGACCGCTTTTTGGATTTTTCATCCACATCGCCCGGCACAACGGCGGCTTGGGGGAATACGCCGCATCGGGCGTCCCTACAGGCGCGCGCCTTCGAACAAGGATGCTCCCATGCGACACACCTGGCTTTCCTCTCTGCACCGATTCGCGCTGATCGCAGCGCTGATGCCGACGGCCGCCGCGGCCGACTGGCGCTACGTCACGCCGGTCTCGACGACGCCGTCCAGCCCAGGCCGCTTTCTGATCGGGGCGGATCGTGCGATCTGGACCTTCGACGACGGCACGGTCAGCCGAAGCGCCGGCGGCACCACCGTCACGCTGACCCGCGCCATGTTCGGCGCAGCGGACACCGACGCGCCGTTCGACGACGGTTTCGCCCTGGACGGCGGCGACGTGATCCTGCGCAACAGCGCCTGCAGCCTCCTGCGCGTCGATGCGCATCTGCGCGTGAAATGGCGCGTGGATCTCGCCGGCTGCGCCGGCGTGGACGCCAATGCAAGTGGCACGTTCTGGGTTGCGCGCGGGGTGTCGCTGCTGCAGTTCGGCGCCGACGGCGTACAACGTCAATTCATCGTCGTCGGACGCAACGTGATCGGCGTCGAAGCGCAGGCCGACGGTGGTGTCGTGGCGGTATCGCAGAATTCGACGCCGCCGCTCAGCGTCGTCGCCCGCTACGGCAGCGACGGCCGGCGAATATGGGACTACGGCTTCGGCGCCGCCGTGGCGTCGCCGCTCGCCGTCGCCGCGGCCGACGGCGGTGTCTATGTCGCGAGCCTGCTCAATTCGAACATCATGCTTTCGCGCCTCAGCGCGCAGGGCGCGCTGTCGTGGACGACCACGCATGCTGTCGGCAGCGATAGCGCGCTCGCCGGAATCCGGCGCAGTTCCGGCGATGCGGTCTATGTCGTCACGGGCACGCGCACCGACGCGGTGCAGCCCCGCACGCTGACACGCGTGAACGGCAACGGACAGCAGCACTGGCAACAGGCACTGTGCAACGTTCCCGGCACGCCCGAAGCCGCTGTCGCGCTCGACATCGCCGTGGCCACGGACGGGTCGACGGCCAACGTCTGCGCGCTGCAAGGGATCGACCGGCTCGTGCGGCGCGACACCGCCGGCACCGTGACCGCGACGCCGGCCCTGCCGCTCGAAACCTCGCTGCAGCTCGGCGGCGCGCACGACACGCTCTACGTCCTCGGCCGCGAAACGACGGCGTCCCAACCCACGGCGCTGCTCGCGATCGACAGCGCGAACCGCATCGAACCCGCCGCCGGCGTGCCTGCGATGGCCGCACCGACCCGCCTGCGCGCTCACGTCATGGACAGCGATGACGCAAGCTACCTGCTGAGCAAGGCCGAGGGTATCCACGGCGCGGCGCTGACGAAGCTCGATGCGCAAGGCCGCGTGATCTGGCGACGCACGGCGTCGAGCCTCGAGCTCTACGACGCGACGCTGCGTGTCGTCGGTTCGCGCCTCTGCAGCACGGAGCTCGCCGCCCATCAGGCGGTGCCGAATGGCAACAACGTGCTGCGTGCGCGCTGCTGGGACACACGCGACGGCAGCGGGGGATGGGAGCGACAGGCGTTCCTGCCCTTCACGCGGGTGATGGCGCATGCGCCGCTCGCCAACGGAAAGAGTGTCCTCGTCGTCGCCCAGACCGCCGACTACACCATCGACCTCGTGGAACCCAGTGGCGCCACGCAGCAGATCGGCGCGGGCGCGGGCGAGGTCTCGCAGATCGGCGTCGCCGACGACGGCCGCAGCGTGCTCGGCGTGGATACGCGGCTCGCGCAGCACGCGCCCGACGGAAACCGCGTCTATCTCGTGCCGAGCCCGCTGTCGGAATATCGCACCGACTTCGCCTTGACCGCCGACGGCAGCGTCGTCGTACTCGGCCGTCGCGCGGCGCTGCCGACCGATCGCTTGAGCCTCTGGTCAGTCGCGCCCGACGGCGCGACGCGCTGGATCGTCGAGCTCGATGCCGGTTTCGATCGCGGCCGACTCGTACGAGGCGCCGATGCGGTTTACCTGCTGCAGTATGCGTCGCTGCATGCGGACGCTGCGCAGTCGACGAGTCGCATCACCAAATTCTCCGCGACCGACGGCACGCGGCTGTGGCAGCAGGAGTCGCACAATCCGACACCGGATTCCGCGGTCTACGACGGCGGACGGCTCGCCCTCGCGGGCGGCTCCGGCGCGCTGCTGCTCGCGCACGCCTGGCCCAACAAGCTGCGCATCGAGCGTCTCGATCTGCAGACCGGGCAGCGTCGGGATGAGCGCTTCGTCGATTGCAACGGCGCATGCTCCCCGTTGTACGACCTCGCGCCCGAGACCACCGGCGGCGCACGCATCGCGTTCGCGGCCCTCGATCGTCAGTCCGGCGCAAGCGCGGCCGTCGTCTCGACCGACGCACTCGTGACGGCCGCGCCGCCGATCGCTCTCGATCAGCCCGGTGTCGCCGGGCTCTGGTTCTCGCCTTATGCCAACGGCGAAGGCCTGTCGATCGATTGGCTGCCCGCATCGCGCACGCTGTTCGGCGCGTGGTTCACCTATACGAAGGCCGGCGGCAACGATCCGGCGCACCAGCGCTGGTACACCGTGCAGGTCAACGGCGTACCCGAGAATGCAACGACGCTCGAGCTGCCGATACTCGAAACCACGGGCGGCAACTTCGGTACGGGTCCGGCGGTTTCGCCGCAAGCCGTAGGCCGCGCGACGCTGACGTTCCGTGACTGCAGCACTGCGAGCCTGAGCTACCGCTTCGATGCCGGCCACAATGAATCCGCGGCAGGCACGATCACGCTCTCGCGCCTCACGCCGCTGACGCAGAACTGCCGCCGCGCGGACGGCACGCTCGAACCCGGCTCCGGTGCGCGTCCGCCGGCCAAAGGCTTCGACGCGCGCCTGTCGGGTGCGTGGTACGACGACTCCGCGGTCGGCCAGGGACTGCAGTTGAACATCCAGCCCGACGGCGTGTTCTTCGCACCGTGGTTCACCTACGATCCGGCGGGCACGCAGGATGATCCGGGCCGCCAGCACTGGTTCACCTTGCAGGGCGATCTCGCCCAGGCCGTCGACGGTCGCGTCGATGCGCAACTGGTCCAGACCATCGGCGGCGCGTTCGATCGCGTGCCGACCTACAACGCCTATGTCGTCGGCTCGGCCACGCTGCGCGTGCAGGGCTGCGATCGCGCGACGCTCGACTACCGCTTCGCCGACAACACGATCGCAGGCCCCTACGCGGGCCGCAGCGGCACGCTCGCGCTCAAACGCATGGGCGATTGCGCGCCCGCACCGTGAGACCTCGGTGTTGCGGTTCCCGTTTCGGCGCGCCGGCGGCCTGCGCGACACTCCCGCAGGTTGCGGCGGGCGAAACGAACCGCAACGTCGAGGACTGCGCGCCGCATCGAACGCGGCGCGACCTCCGGGTCGCGCCGCGGCGTCCTACGTCTTGCTTCCGCGTTTCATCAACGCATCGACGCCCGTGCGCAGCTGCCGCACCTGGTCCCACATGTCGTGGTCGAGCGTCATCTTGTGGTGCAGCGCCGACACGAGCGGCACCAATGTTTCCTCGTAGGCCTTGGCCATGCGCGCGAGCGCGTCGCTGAGCACCGGCGGCGCCTCGAGGCGCGGTTCGCGCTGCAGCGCCGCGTGGATGTCGCTCAGGGTTTTCAGCGCGCCCAGCGCCTCGCCGAGGCCCCTGCTGCTGTCGCCCTGCTTTTCGAGCTGCAGCGCGATGTCGGACAAGGTCTGCGCCATGCGCGTCGCGCCGTCGGCGTCCTTGCCGCCCTGTCGCGCGAGACGGCGGAAATTCTCGACGACGGCGTTCCAGCGCGCGCATTCGTCCGCGTCCGGCGCGCCGATCAGTTGCGCGAGCCGCAGCAGGTTTTCCTCCGCGCGTGCGCCCAGGGTCTGCGCTTCGCCGCGGTAGTGATCGCGGATCAGTGCATCGAGCTCGGCCGGCGTCAGCAGAGGACTCAGCTGCGCCGACAGCTTGGCCATGTTGCGATAGCTGCCCTGCAGCTTGAACGCGGGCTCCGTGCGGTACGCGTCGTCCTGCGCCGCACTCTCGACATAGGCCGCGTTGATGCGCATGAGCACGTCGCGCACCGCGATCATACGCTTGAGCAGTTCCAGGGTCTGCGCGCCGCCGGGCAGCTCGCCCGGCAGTTCGCCGTCGTCGCGCGCGGCGCGCAGCGCCGCGAGAATTTCCGCGCGCGGACGTTCCGCGAGCGCCGCGCTGACGCCGTTCGCCGTCAACGCGTTCTCGATGTAGCTGTCGGCGAACAGCGCTTCGCGGCCGCTGAGCACGTCGCCGAGGTTGTAGACGTCGGCACGATTGGCAAGCATGTCCGGAATGCGGAACACCTCGCCCGATTCCGTGTACGGATTGCCGGCCATCACGAGCGCGAAGCGCTTGCCGCGCAGGTCCAGCGTGCGCGCCTCGCCGTCGACGATCGCGTCGATGCGCCGCGTCGCGTCCGCGAGGCTGATGAACTTCTGCAGGAACTCGGCCGACAGGTGCTGGATGTCGTCGAGATAGAGCATCACGTTGACGCCCATCGCGAGCCCGAGGTTGAGCTTCACGAGTTCCTCGGCCGCGCCGCGATGCGGCGCCGCGGCCGGATCGAGCGAAACGATGTCGTGGCCGAGCGTGGGACCGTTCACGCGCACGAAGATCATGCCGAGCCGATCGGCGATGTATTCCATGAGCGTGGTCTTGCCGTAGCCCGGCGGCGAGATCAGCAGCAGCAGGCCCGAGCGGTCGCTGCGCGCGTCGCCGACGCTGCCGATCTGCTTGGCGAGGTTGTTGCCGATCAGCGGCAGGTAGACCTCGTCGATGAGGCGGTTGCGGACGAAACCTGCCATCGGCTTCGCAAGGAAGCGTTCGACGCCGAGCCGACGGCGTTCCGCCTCGATGAGCTCGTGACGCAGCTTCGCGAACGCATGCCAATCGCGCTCGGTGGTTTCCGCGTGGCGCGACAGGCGCGCGAGAAATTCCGGCAGGTGCAGCGTGAGCACGCCGTCGCGCACGCGCGCATGCGCGCCGCGCAGCGCGCTCACATCGGCGCGCAACTGCGCGTTGACGCGTTCGCGCGGCAGCTCGGGGAACGCGAGCATCGCGCCGGCTTCGAGCGCCGCATCCGTATCGGCTCCGCCGAGCCGGCGGCACCATTCGACCGCGAGCGTCAGCCGCTCCGGCGCGGGCAGTTCCGAATGCAGCGCCGCGAGCGCGCTGCGCGGCAGTTCGCTCTGCGCGCGCTGGACGAGGTCCGCCGCCTCGGCGCTCGCGGCGAAGCGCGCCGCCTCGCTGCCGAGACTCGCGACGAGGTGCCGCGCCGCCGCATCGATCGTCACCGCGTCGAGCTTGAATGCCTGCGCCGCGGCGCGCAGGCCGTTGCGCCAGGACTCCGGCAACGGCAGCTCGCCGCGCTGCAGGAACCAGTGCAGACCGGCCGCATGCGCACGCACGAGCGCCTGTTCCTGTTCGCGCTGCTGCGCATACCAGGCCTGCGCGAGCACCCGCGCGACCGCGGGTACGCGCAGCTCGCCGGCGCCGGACGCGAGCCGCGCCACCTCGCGCAGGATCGCCGCCGCATCGGCATCGTGCACGCCGCGCTGATAGTCCTCGGCCGGACGGCGCTGCGCCTCCTGGGCGACGAGATCGGCGAGCGCCTGCGGATCGCTCGCGTGTAGCGCATCGCGCAGCGCGGCATCGCCGGCCTCGAGGCGCTGCCAGAGTTGCGCCGCGAGAAATTCGGCGCGATAGACTCCCGCGGTTTCGTTCGGCAGCGACTGGCCCCAGACCGCGCGGAACGCATCGGCACGCGGTTCGTCGAGGCGGTGCCGATAGTCGGTGCCGGTCAGCTGCAGTGCGAGTCCGTTCGTGTCGTGCAGCAGCGCGAGATCGAGCGCGCCGCGTTCGATCGTGAAGCGATGCGCGCCGAGCGCGAGCGCTTCGCCGCTCGCGCCGAGCTCGTTGCGATCGCGCAGGTCGCGCAGGCCGGCTTCCTTGAGCGCGCGCAGACGGCCCGCGAGTTCGTCGGCGGCCACGGCCTGACCGATGCCGCGCAGTTCGTCGAGCTGGCGCTGTGCGCGCTCGACCAGCGTGTCGCCCGCGAAGAACGCGTGCAGTTCTTCGGCCGCGGCGATGCGCGCGATGCGGCGCGGCACGCCGTCGAGCACACGCGCGACGGCTTCCTTGAGCCCCTGCGCGCGACGCTCGCGCTGCCCGGCGATCTGTTCGCGGCGCGCGGCGAATGCTTCGAGCGCGCTTTCGCGGCGCGAGGTGAGCTCGACGAGGAAATCCGGCTGCTCGCCGAACCGCGCTTCGAGCTGTTCGATCTGACTGAGCACCTGGGCGAGCGCCGCGTCGGCGCTCTCCGGCGTATCGCAGCGCCCGATCAGATTCAGCACGGACTGTTCCAGCACGGTCAGCTGCGCGCCGAACTCGAGGCCCTGTTCCTGCACCAGCAATGTATCGCGGCGCGTGCGCAGCGCCGCACGGATGCGGTTGACCTCGCCGTAGAGCTGCGAGGTTTCGCCGAGCAGCCTGGCACGCTGCTGCGCGTCGCTCTGCTCGAAGCCCGCGATGAGTTCGGACAGCCCGTCCAGCGATTCGGCCAGCGCGTCGAGGCGCTCGGCGACCGGCGCCAGCGCCGTCGTCGCGCGCGCCTGTTCGACCGTGGCCGCACTCTCGGCGAGTCCCTGGCGCAGGCTCGCGAATGCGGCCGGTTCGGCGAAGAACTTGAGTGCACGCACGCCGATGCGGTCGAGCTCTTCGCGCAGCCGTCCATCGAGCGCGGCGATCGCCGCGGCATCGGTGTGCGGCTGTTCGCCGAGCACGGTCAGTTCGCCGCGCTTGCGCTTGAGCTGGCGGATCGCGTCGGTGAAATCGTCGGGCTTCTGCCAGAGCAGGCTCGCGACGCGCGACAGCAGTTCGGCGACACTGCGATCCGCATCCGCGACGAGCTGGCGCGCCGTCGCCTGCGCCTGCGCGAGGCGTTCGTACGCGTTCAGCGCCTCGCGTCCGCTGCGCGCCAGCGTCGCGATTTCGCTGCCGATATCGCCGGCTTCCGCTTCGGCAAGCCACGGATAGCCGTCGGTACAGCGCGCGGCGACACGCAGCAGCCGTTCGTAGGCGCCGCGGCTGCCGGCGTCCTCGGCGAGCCGGCGCAGCTCGCGCAGATCGGCGAGCGCGCGCACGACGCTCGCGTTCCCCAGCCGGCCCAGCAGGCCGGCGACGCGCGGCTGCGCGCTCGCGTACTCGTCGAATGCGAACGGCGTGCGCCAGAGCTGCATGGTGTGGATGCGCGAGGCCTGCTCGGGCGCTTCGGGCGTGATCAGCAGAATGCGTCCGTCGACGAAACGCGCATAACCGTTGCCGAGCAGCGGCTGGCTCATGCTGCGTTCGATCAGGTTATAGGACAGCAGCGCGTAGGCGCCGGCCTGCGCCTCGTAGAACACGTAGAGCATGTCCTCGCCGCTGGGCCCCCTGACGAACCGCTTGATGCGGTATGCCGAGAAATCGTGGCCCAGATCGGCGAAGCGTTTGAAGTCGCCCGACTCGAGGTAGTAGCCGCCCGGAAACACGATGCCGTGGTCCTCGGGCAGCTGCATGCACGATGCGCCGATCTCGTCGATGCGCGCGACCGACTTGAGACGCTTGTTGAACACGAGATAGCGCGTCGCGTCTTCGCGGTACGGCCGCACGCGCAGCAGGATCAGGTTGCGCAGGTCGGCGTAGGCGATCTCCGCATCGGCGAGCGACTGGTTCTTGTCGTCGACGGGTTCGCTGAACACGCCGAGTCCGGTCTCGGTGTTGTTCTCGACCTTGATCGTGAGATCGCCCGCGACGGTTTCGACGAACACCGTGTCGAGCACGTTGACGTGCGGGTGGCGACCGAGCACGTAGTGCTCGCGTGTGACCGGCGTCCATTCGAAATCGTGGCTCGGCGGCAAGACGTGGTCGCGTTCGCCGCGGTTGTCGATGTAGCTGACCCTGCCGTCGCGTGCGATGCCGAAGCGGAACACCCGCTTGTCGCCGGCCTGCGAACCGGTGCGGAATACCAGCAGCAGCCGCTCGTCGAGCACGCGCAACTGATCGAGCGTGGTCGAGCGGTAGTAGGTGAACAGTTCGCGGAAATCAGCGACGAAACGCGGATCGGCCAGGAACGAATCGGCCGGGGGCACCGGCACGAGATCCGCGCCGTCGCCGGATTCGTCGAGCCGGTAGAGACAGAACACGTCGCCGACGGCGGTGTCCTTCTTGAGCCCGATGAACACGTTGTAGCCGAACAGCAGCTGATCGCCCACGCGCACGATGTCGCGCGCGACGCAATTGTGCTCGGTGCGCGCGCCGAGCCGTGCGAGCAGCTTGCTCTCGACGCGGCCATAGGCCTCGACGCGGCGCGCGTTCAGCGCCTCGGCCTTGGCGTTCAGCGTCTCGGCCGCGGCGACGAGGCGCTTGCGCAGCAGTTCGAACGTTGCGGAATCCGACATGGAAAGCCCTTGTTCAATCGATGGCGCGGCGTTGGCGGCGTGTCGCCGCAGGTTGCGGTTCGCCTTGCGACTCACCGCAACCCGCGATTTCTCACTCGCCGCGAATCGCCGGAGGCGACAGCTTCTGCGCCAGCGTCGCGAGCGACAGGTCGCGTATCGACTCGGTGCCGCCGAGCGCCGCGATGAGCTCGCGCGCGTCGGCGACGAGGTCGCGCTTGCCGGCCTTGTGGTCGGCGAGCGCCACGCTCAGCAGTTCGCTCTTGTCGACCGTCGTGTCGATCGCCTTGCCGAGGCTCAGGCTGCGCATGAAGCGCTCGAAGTACTCGCCGTCGCCGCCGACGATCTCGATCTTCGATACTGCCAGCGCCTTGGACAGGATCTCGGCCTGCTCGCGCGCGATCGCCTGGCCCGCCTCGATGGTCTTGAGGCGCTGCGCGTGCGCATAGTCGAGCTGCATGCGCTGTTCTTCATGCGCGCGCGTATCGGCGCTCATGGACTGCATGGCATCGAACTTGTCCTTGAGGCCGCCGGCTTCGGCGGCGAAGCGCGCCGCGATCGCCTGCGCTTCGGCTTCGCCGTACTTCTGCTTGCCGATGGCTTCGGCTTCGAGCTTGAGCCGCAGCGCGTCCGCAGCCGCGGCACCCTGCTTGGCGACCGCGTCGGCGTCGGCCAGACGAACCTTGGCTGCAACGAGACCTTCCTTTTCCGCCGCATCGGCGCGCGCGAGTGCGACGCGCGCTTCGGCGAGACCTTCGGCGGCGGCCACGGCTTCCATGCCTTCGGCCTCGCGCTTGCGGCCTTCGGCCGTCTTGCTCGCGATCGCGAGACGCGCCTCGGCCAGGGTGAGTTCCTCGGCCGCCCGGTGCTTGGCGCGCTGTTCGTCGGCCAGCGCGACCTTCACGTCGGTGATGTACTTCTCCTCGGCCTGGCCTTCGGCCAGCACGATCGTCGACTTCTTCGTGCGTTCGGCTTCCGATATCGCGCGCAGGTTCTTGATCTCTTCCTCCTGCTCGGCGACGGTGCGCTCGACGACGATGCGCTCGCGGATCACGTCGGCGATCGCCTTCTTCTGCA
>CAMLSI010000154.1 GCA_946482585.1 uncultured Lysobacteraceae bacterium | reverse complement strand
CTGCGATAGTGCAGCCCGCGCCGCGCGAGCCGGAACAGGATCACGGGCGTCAGCAAATACATCACGAACGTGTAGAGGGAGCGCGGGAACACGTACCTGGGCTGGCAGGGCGGCGGCGCAGTATAGCCGCGGCGATTCGGGCCGGCGCCGTCGACCGGCCGCTGTCGTTCAGCGGCCCCAGGGATCGTAGCTGCCAAACCACCAGAGATTTCCTTCGGGATCGCGGCAGCCGTAGCTGCGCCCGCCGTGGGCGGGGCTGTGCAACTCGTCGACAATCTCCGCACCGGCCGCCTTGGCGCGCGCGTAGTGGCCGTCGGTATCGGCGACGATGCAGTAGCAGCTCTGCGTCACGCGATCGCCGACGTCGGCCGGTGTCGCAAGATGCTGTCCCCAGGCATCGTCACGCACCGAACCCAGCATGATCATGCCGTCGCCGAAGCGCAGCTGCGCGTGCGCTATGCCGCCGGCGTCGTCCTCATAAACCGCATGCCGCTCGAATCCGAGCACGTGGCAGAGCCATTCGATCATCGCGGGTGCGTCGCGATAGCGCATGGACGGAATGACGGCACTGGGGCGGGAAGCGGCTTCGGGCATGGCGGCGGCTCCGGCATCAGGTCCGCAGCTTAGCAGCGGTACCCCGCGGCAGCGTGAAAAGCGCGGCGGCGGTTACGGCTACACTGCGCGTAATGTCCGATTCCGTTCCTGCGTCCCGCACGCTTTCGTCACCGCGCTATTGGCCGTCGCGCCTGGGTCTGGCTCTCGTGCGCGGCGTCGCACGCCTGCCGCTGCCGTGGCTGCGCCGCCTTTCCACGCTGCTCGGCTGGCTCGCGCGCGGCCTGCTGGTGATGCGCAAGCGCGTCGCCGCGCGCAATCTCGCGATCTGCTTTCCCGAACTCGACGAACGCACGCGGGCGCGGCTGCTGGCCGACAACCTGCGTGACAGCGGACGCATGCTCGTCGAGTTTGCGCTGGCCTGGTTCGGCAGCGACGAGAAGATCGCCGGGATCCCATGCCGCGTCGACGGACTCGAACATCTCGAGGCTGCCCGCGCACAGGGCCGCGGAGTGCTTCTCGTCGGCGGGCATTTTTCCCATCTGGAATTGTGCGCACGCCTGGTGTCGCAGCGTATCCGCATCAGCGGCATGTATCGCGTCATGGACGATCCGGTGTTCGAGCAGGCCGTGCTCGCCGCGCGGCTGCGCTATGCCGACGCGATGTTCACCAAGGACGAACTCCGCGCGACGGTGAAGTACCTCAGGCGCGGCGGCACGGTCTGGTACGCGCCCGATCAGGACATGCGCGGCAAAGACGCCGTGTTCGTGCCGTTCTTCGGCGTGCCGGCGTCGACGATCACGGCGACGCACCACCTCGCACGGCTGTCGGGCGCGCTCGTCCTGCCGTTCTTCCACCGGCGCGAGAACGACGGCAGCTACAGCCTGCGTCTCGAGGCACCGCTGGACGCGTTTCCGAGCGACGACATCGCCGCCGACACGGAGCGCGTGAACAGGGCGATCGAGGCAATGGTGCGCGAAGCGCCGGCGCAATACCTCTGGCTGCACAAGCGCTTCAAGACCCGCCCGCCGGGCGCCGCTCCCGTCTACTGATCCGCGCGGTATCGGCCCGCGATACCGGCGCATGACGACGCGACGCCGCGGCTTCCGGTCGCTACAGTGTGAACGTCGCATTCACGGAAGGGGAAAACGGCATGCCCTGGCTCCTGGGTCTGATCGGCCTGTTCGTCGGCGCCCTGCTCGGCGCCAGCCTGTTCGATCACGGCATCGGCATCGGCGTCGTGTTCGGCACATTGACCGGCGTGCTTTTCGGACGCCTCAGCGCTCTGCAGAGCCGCATGAGCGCGCTCGAGGAGGCAATGGCGAAGCAGGATTTGATGCGCGCCGCGCGCGATCTCGTCGACGACGAGCCCGCATCGCGGCGTGCACCGCCGCCGATCCCCCCGGCTCCGGCCGAAGCGACGCCTTCGCCGGCGCAGCGCACGCCGATGCGCCCGGTCACGGAATCGCCGCCCGACGACCTGCCGCCGTTCGAATACACCCCGCAGAAACCTGCCGGCGTCGCAGAGCCCCGGGCTGCCGAACCGGCACCGGTCGCCGCGCGCTCCGCGCCACCGCAGAAACACGAACCCATCCCTCCGACGGCACCCACGACAGCGGACTTCACGCCGCCGTTGGACTTCGATCTGGATTTCAGCAGCATGGCCACGCCTCCCCCTCCTCCTGCGCAGCCCCAGCGCGCGGTGTTCACCATCGGCGACGCACCGTCGCCGGCCGCCGCGCGCCCAGCACCGCGACCGCGCGTGCAGCGCCCGGCCAACGGCGGGACGACGATCCCGCCGCGCGCCGCACGTTCCGATGAGCCCGATCCGCTCGAGCGCGCGTTCTCGGCGATCAAGCGCTGGTTCACCGAGGGCAACATCCCGGTCAAGATCGGCGTATTGATCCTGTTCCTCGGTGTCGGCGCGCTGATGAAGTACGCCGCCGACCAGGGCTGGTTCTACGTACCGATCGAAGTGCGCATGGCCGGCATCGCCGCGGCGGCGCTCGGCGGTCTCGTGTTCGGCTGGCGCAAGCGCGAAAGTCACCGTGCGTTCGCGCTGTCGCTGCAGGGCGGCGCGATCGGCATCCTGCTGCTCGTCGTGTTCGGCAGCTACAAGCTCTACGGTCTGTTGCCGCCGGGGCTTGCGTTCCTGCTGCTCGTCGTCATCGTCGGCGCCGCCGGCATCATGGCAGTCGCGCAGGACGCGCTCGCACTGGCCCTGCTCGCCATCGTCGGCGGTTTCCTCGCCCCGGTGCTGACCGCGAGCGACAGCGGCAACCATGTCGCCCTGTTCACCTATTACGCCGTGCTCAACGCGGCTATCTTCGGCATCGCCTGGGTCAAGCCGTGGCGCGCACTGAACCTGATCGGCTTCGTCTTCACCTTCGGCATCGGAACGGTCTGGGGCTTCCTCAAATACCGGCCGGAGCTGTTCGCGACGACCGAGCCGTTCCTGATCCTGTTCTACGCGTTCTACCTCGTGATCCCGCTGCTCTATGCGCTGCGCCAGCCGGACGAACGCCGCGGCTTCGTCGACGGCAGCCTGGTGTTCGGCACGCCGCTGCTCGCGTTCCCGCTGCAGGCGGCGCTGCTCGACGGCGATACCAAGTTGCTCGCGCTGTCCGCGCTGGTGCTGGCGCTCGCTCACGTCGGCGTGGCCTGGTTCGCGTTCCGTCGTCTCGCCATGAGTCTGCTCGGCCAGTCGCACGCACTGCTCGCGTTCGGTTTCGCGACGCTCGCCGTGCCGCTCGCCTTGTCCGCCCGCTCGACTGCCTGCGCCTGGGCCGTCGAAGGTGCGGCGCTGGTCTGGCTCGGCCTGCGACAGCAGCGCCAGTTGCCGCGCGTGATCGGCTACCTGCTGCAGCTCGCCGCGGGCGTGTCGCTGCTGAGCGTGCTCGTCGACCGCGGCGACCTCACCGGACAGCTCGCGCTCCTCAACGGCGATTTCCTCGCGATCCTGTTGCTGAGCGCGGCCGGCTTCGTCACCAGCGGGCTGCTGCGCCGCACTGGCGAAACCAGCGGCATGGCGCAACTCATGCTGATCTGGGCACTGGGCTGGTGGCTCGCGCTCGGCCTCAACGAAATCGACCGCTTCGCGCCGCCGGATACCGCCGCCAACTGGCTGCTCGGTTTCGCCGCCGTGACGGCACTGCTCGCGAGCGAAGTCGCTCGCCGCCTCGACTGGAGCGAGCTGCGCTGGCCGGCGTTGCTCGCGATTTTTGCCGCGCCGGTGTTCATCGTCGGCACGACGGCCGCGAACGGCCACGGCCCGCTGTACGGCTTCGGCCTTGCCGCCTGGCTGGGCTGGTTCATCGCCAGTCTGCGCGCGCAGCGCAACCTCGACGCAACCGGCATGCCGGGACTCGGCGGCGCCTATGCCGTCCACGTATTCACCTGGACCGGTGTGCTGGCGACGCAGCTCGTCGACCTCGCCCGCGACGTCTGGCTGCTCGGCCCGATCTGGCAGGTGCTGCTCGGCCTCGTACCGTTCGCGGTCGCGTTCGCCGGCACCATCGGCCGCTGGCGCGCGCTGCGCATGCCGCTCACCGACCAGGCGGAGACCGCGCGCCCGGCGCTGCTCGGCATCCTGTCGATAGTGCTCGGCGCGTTCTGGGTCATCGGCCTGGTGTCCGCCGGCGATCCCGCGCCGCTGGCCTACCTCCCGATCGCCAATCCGCTCGAGCTCGCGCAGATCGGTTTCGTGCTCGCGCTGCTGTACTGGTTCCGCCAGGCCGGCGCCGAAGGAAACGCGCTGCTCGACCAGTCCTTCCGCGCGCAATTGCTCGCGATCGTGGGCTTCGCGCTCATGACGAGCATGACCCTGCGCGGCGTGCACTTCCTCGGCGGCGTGGACTGGAACAGCGACGCGATGATGCGCTCGGCGCTCGCGCAGGCCTGCCTCTCGGTGGTCTGGTGCCTCGCCGGTCTGGCCGCGATGCTCACCGGCGCGCGTCGCCGCTCGCGTCCGATCTGGATCGGCGGCGCCTGTCTCGTCGGCCTCGTGATCGTGAAGCTGATCCTGATCGACCGCACGCACCTGAAAGACCTGCACGCGATCCTCGGCGTGCTGGCGGTCGGCAGCCTGCTCATGGTCGTCGGCTATTTCGCGCCGAATCCGCCAAAACAGGTCGAAGCCGAGTCATGAAGCGCATCGCCGTCGCCGCCGTACTGACGCTCGTGGCCGCCGCCGCGCTCGCCGGCCAGCGCAGTGACTACGCCCAGGAATGGCCGCTGCGCCTTGCGCGCGAGGACGGCGGCGCGTTCCGCGTCGTGCTCAGCGAAGCCATGTACCGCGCGGCGCAGGACCGCGGCCTCGCCGATATCGAAGTGTTCAACGCCGCCGGCGAATCGCTGCCGGCGACCCTGCTCGGCCCCGAAGGCGCGAGCGCGCAGGAATGGCCGCGCGACCTGCTCGACGTATCCTGGTTCCTGCTGCCGGCACCACGTTCCGGCGACGCGACCGCGGATTGGAACCTGCGCGCCGAACGCGACGCGCAAGGACGCGTGCTGCGCATCGACGCCAGTGTCGCGGCCGGTCCGGCGTCCGAATCGGCGCGCGAGCTGCTGCTGGACTTGAGCCAGATCCGCACGCCGCTTGCCGCGCTGCGGCTGACCTGGGCCGACGACGCGCCGGCGTTCCAGACCACGGTTCGGCTGTCGGCCAGCGACGACCTGCAGCACTGGAATCCGGTCGGCGACGGCGTCATAGCCGACCTGCGCAACGGCGAAGAGCGGCTGCGCCGCGACCGGCTCGAACTCGGCCGCGAACGCGGCTTCCGCTACCTGCGCATCGCCGCGCTCAGCGACACCTTGCCGCCGCTGCGTACGATCCGCGCTGAAGCCGCACCGCCGCCGCCCGAACCGGAATGGCGCTGGCTCAGCGTCGCCGGCGAAGTGCGCAGGGATGGCGAGCGCAGCTACTACAGCTATCGTGTCGATGCGCGGATCCCGGCGCAGCAGCTCGACGTGCGCGCCGAAGGCGGCAACAACGTCGCCACCTGGACCGTGCGCAGCCGAGACGACGGCGCACTGCCGTGGACGACGCGCGCAGGCCCGTGGACCGGCTATCGCGTCGCCTCGGGCGATGCCGTGGAAAGTTCGACGCCGCAACAGCTCGCCGCCGCGGTGCGCGATCGCGAGTGGCGCGTCGACGCGAGCCCGGCGCCGAATGCGCCGCCGTCGCTCGTGCTGGGCTATCGCCCCGAAGTGCTGGTGTTTCTCGCGCAAGGCGAAGGGCCGTACACCATTGCCGCCGGCAGTGCGAAGACCCGGCGCCACGACGCCCCTATCTCGACCCTGCTCGACGCGCTGCGGAAACGTCACGGCGCCGACTGGAAACCCTATCCGGCAGTACCCGAAAGCGGCCGCACGCTCAGCGGCGATGCCGCACTCGTTCCTCCGTCGCCGCCGAAGCGCGAACCCGACTGGCGCAACCTGCTGCTGTGGTTCGTGCTCGTCGCGGGCACGCTGCTCATCGTCGGGATGGCGCTGTCGCTGCTCAGGTCCAGAGAAGGCGCGTAGAGTACCGGCGGGCCGATGGCGAATCGCCCGCCGCGTACGCTGAAGGGGAGAACCGCCTCGCCAACGGCCTAGTCCTCCGGCCGCCCGGCGGCGCGTCGCCGCGCCTCGTATACTTTTGCATATTTGAGAAACACGTAATACGCGGCCGTCACCGCGTTGATGAATCCGGCCCAGCCGTCGAGGAACCAGCGCTTGCCGAAATACTGGCGCAGGAAGAACACGTACGGATAGAAAACGAGCCGCGCGACGAAAAAACGCTGCCGCTTGGTGCGCTTGTGCTCGACGAGGCCCGACGAGTAAGCGTTGATCTTGGCGACCTTGGTCGCAATGTCCGGTTCGCCGTAGTGCACGAACACGGCGTCACGCAAGGTCGCAACGGCATCGCGCGTCTCCGGCGCCGCGTGCACCGGCACGGCATTCATGCGCACACGCTCGCGATCGAACAGCCGAAGGTGCGTATTGAGACGCACGCCGGCGTGATTGAAGGTCCAGAACACCTGCTCGCGCCGCGGCAGTCGGAATCCGGCGACCTGCGGCGCCTGAAGCGCGCGTTCGATCGCACCGCGCGCCGCGTCGGTCAGCGCTTCGTCGGCGTCGAGCAGCAACGTCCAGCGGTGCCGCGCCTTGTCGATCGCGCTCTGCTTCTGCGCCGCATAGCCCTTGAACGGTTCGTGGAATACGCGCGCGCCGAATTCGGCGGCGATCGCGCGCGTGGCGTCGGTCGAGCCCGAATCGAGCACGACGATGTCGTCGGCCCAGGCGGCGCTGGCGAGACAGCGCCGCAGGGTCGCCGCGTTGTCGAGCGTCGTGACGACGAGACTCAGCGATTCACGCATGGTGCGTTTCCTCCGGCGCCGGCGCCGCCAGTGCAGCGCAATACAGCGCGATCAGCCACCAGAACAGCAATCCCCACCAGGCCGAATAGAACGCGAGATGCGTATTCAGTGGAAACGCCATGGCGACGAGCGCGAGCCCCGGCGCGAACGCCGCGCCACGCTGCGCCGCATTCGCGCGGTGCCATGCGCGTAGCGCGACGACGATGCCGGTGAGCCAGAGCGCGAGCCCGACGATGCCGGTTTCGCTGAGCACCTCGAGCATCCACTGATGCGCGTGCGCGGCGCCGCTGCCGTCGCGCTGCACGAACGTATCGCCAGGCTCTGCATAGCGGGCGTAGGCATAGCGGAAGCCGCGCACGCCGACGCCGTTGACCGGATGCGCCGCGATCATGGCACCGGCCGTATGCCAGATCTGTGCACGGCCGGCGAGCGCGAAGTCGATTTCGTGTTGCGTGCCGTCGAACGCCTGCAACGTGCGCTGCATGCGCGCCTCGAAGGCGTCGGAGCTGCGCCAGGCGACGGCGACGGCAGCGCCCATCGCGAGTCCGAGCACGGCAAGCGCCGCGGCGAACCGCAGCGGCTTGCGCGTTTCGCCCCAGAGCAGCACGAGCGCGACGAGCGCGAGCGCGAACCAGCTCGCGCGCGAACCGGCCAGCAGCACCGGCACGAGCGTGAATCCGAACGCGAACGCGAGACCGCGGCGTCCCCAGCGCTGACGCGCGGCGAGCAGCAGGAACGGCGACAAGGTCGCGAGCACGGGACCGAGCTTGAGATTGTCGGCCCCGAACAGGCCGCTGAGGCGTTCGGCTTCGGGCGCGCCGCCGAAACTCCAGCCGGTCAGCGCCTGCGCCCAGGCATCGGCGAGCCAGACCGCGACGACGACGGCAGTGCCGTCGCGCAGCTGCGCCTGGCGGATCGGCGTCGAGGCGGCGATGAGCGCATAGGCACCGAGCGGCAGAAAACGCAGCGCGGCGAATACGGTTCCCCAGCTCTTGGCCGGATTCACCGCATCGAACGCGGATATCGCCGCGGCGGCGGCGTAGCAGAGCCAGAGCACCGCGAATACCTGCAGGCCGTCGCGCAACGGCCGCGCGACGGTGCCGCGCACGAGGCCGGCGACACCGGCGACGAGACAAAGCAGCACGCCGAATTCCGCAGTACGGCCGAACGGCAACAACAGCGCGACGGCCCAGAGCGGCAGCAACGCAGCGGGAAACACGGACGCGATTCGCTCGCGCGGCGACAGGGTGCTCATGCGGGGCGTGATGATAGCCGAGCCGCCCGCGCTTTCCGGCGACACGCCGCGGTCAGCTCATCGCGTAGGTCGAGCGCAGGCTGCCTTCGTCGTTGTTGACGAGCGCGTTGTACAGCGCGAGCGTCGCGCGCTGCATGTCGGCGAGCTGGTAGCGCCGCAGCGGCGGGATCGCGGGCGCGAGCCGCAGCAGTTCCGCGGCGCGCTCGACGAGCCGGCCGAAATCGTCGAACGGCACGCGGCCCGACGGATAGAGCTCGGTCAGCAACTCGCCGACGCCGCCGTGCGCATAGCCGAGCACCGGCCGGCACAGCGCGAGCGCTTCGATCACGGTACGGCCGAATGCTTCGGGCTTGTTCGACAACTGCAGCACGAGCGCGCTCGCGGCATAGACGTCGCGCACGTCCGCGCGCGGTGCGGCGAAGACCACGTCGTCGGCGACGCCGCGTTCGTCCGCGAGGCGCTGCAGCTCCGCCACGTAGCTGCCGCGACTGGCCTCGACCACGCCGAGCAGCAGCAGGCGCGTCGCGATGCCGCGCGTCTTCAGCGCGGCGATGAGTTCGATCGCGTCGGCGTGGCCTTTGATGCGCGTGCCGCGACCGGGCAGGGTCAGCAGCGGCGCACCGCGCAGGCGGGGGTAGTCGGAATAGAACGCGCGCAGCCATTCGTCGTCGGGGCGATGGCCGTAAGGGAACTCGTTGAGATCGATGCCGCGCGGAATCACGACGATGCGTTCGGGGTCGATCTCATAGTGACTGATGAGGTAGTCGCGCACCGTGTGCGAAACCGCGATGACGCGTTCGCCGCGCGTCATGATCGCGCTGTAGCGTCCCGGCGTGTTGAGTCCGTGCGCGGTGGTCACGAAATGCGTCGCCGGCGGGCCGTTCTTCAGCGCGAAGTGCGCGAGCCAGGCCGGCAGCCGCGAACGCGCGTGCACGATGTCGGGCTTGATGTCGTGAAACAGGCTGCGCAGCCCGGAAACGTGGCGCAGGGTCAGCAGCGACTTGGCGCCGATCGAACGCTGGATGTGTTCGCTGCCCTCCGCCAGCAGGCGGGGCACGAGGCGGCCGCCGGCGGAAACGACGATGGAGCGATGGCCGGCAGCGACCAGCGCGGCACCGACTTCGAGCGTGGATCGCTCGACCCCGCCCGTTTCCAGGGCCGGGACGAGTTGCACCACCGTGAGTCGGCGCCCTTGCACGGACACCCGGTCAGCGCTTGAGCACGTAGTGCGCGCCGCAGTACGCGCAGACCGACTCGCCGCCTTCGTCTTCGATCGGCAGGTAGACCTTCGGATGCGAGTTCCACAGGCTCATGCCCGGCATCGGACATGACAGCGGCAGGTCCGCCAGCGTCACTTCGTAACGGTTCTCGGCATTGGCAGGAAGGGTCTTCGCTGTCGCTGGATTGGGTCTGGCCATTGGGATAGTCCGGAATTCGCGAAAGCGCACGAGTTTAGCAGCTCGCATCCTGTGACCGGATGCACGCTTTGTGCCGGCGATAGCTCACACGGCGGGTGCGACCGCCCCGTCGCACGTCTCCTGGCGTACGGGGCTAGAATTGAAACGTTTGCGCCGGTGGCCGCGCCCTGAGCCACCATCGACTGGGGTTAGGAGAACCATGGATATCAACAAGCTGATCGAACGCGTAAAGAATGTGCTGCTCTCGCCGAAGTCGGAATGGCCGGTGATCGCACAGGAACAGACCGACGTCGCCAAGCTGTACACCGGCTACATCATGATCCTCGCCGCCATTCCCGCGGTCATCAGCTTCTTGGCCTATTCCATGGCGGGCAGTGTCGTCGCTGGCGTGGTTGGCATGATCCTGAACTACGCACTTTCGCTGGGCCTGACCTTCCTGATGGCCATCATCATCGACGCGCTGGCACCGACCTTTGGCGCAGAGAAGAACCAGATCCAGGCGCTCAAGACCGCCGCCTACGCCAATACCGCAGGTTGGGTCGCCGGCATCTTCGGCATCATCCCGATTCTCGGCGTGCTGATCTATTGGGCTGGCCTGGTCTACGGCTGCGTGCTGCTGTATTTCGGTCTCCCGCATACGATGAAGTCGCCGGCTGAAAAGACCGGCGGCTATTTCGCGGTCGTACTCGTGATCAACATCGTGCTGGCCTTCGTCGCGATGATGATCGTCGGTGGCATCGTCGCAGCCATGCTGATCGGCGCCGCCGTCGTCGCCCACTGAGGACGCCGGCGCGAGGGCCGGAAGCCGGGTCGCCCGGCTTCCGGCCCTTTTCCTTTACTGCACCTGCAATTCGATCGTGCCGACGACCGGCTTGGCCGCACTCGCCGGCTCGCCGACCGGCGCGATCGTCACCGTCGGCTTTTCGGCCAGCGTCTTGTTCGCGCCGAGCCGGCGCACGAGATCCGTCACGTCGAAGCTGTAGAACTTGTCCTCGCCGCCGCCGTGACCGGCGTGCGCGCCGTCGCCATGGTCGAGATCGAGCGCGTCGAAG
>CAMLSI010000153.1 GCA_946482585.1 uncultured Lysobacteraceae bacterium | reverse complement strand
CCTTGGCGCGTCTTTGCGTAAGAGCCCGGGTTTGACGGCAGGACCCGAAGACATGTCCGTGCAGTTCCGGCCGCACGGACGTGGCGCTCGCCTCCTGCCCGACGCCCTTTCCTGCTTCCGGAGTCCGCTCATGCGCTTCACGCTGCACTGTCTCGCTTTCGCTCTGCTCCTCGCCGTCAACGCCGCCCACGCGCAGCAGACCGTCAGCGGCGGCAGCGGCGTCGACTACCAGCCGTCCATCCTCCGCGCGGCGAACGGCGATCTCGTGCTCGTGTTCGAACGCCTGAACGCGAGCGCGTTCGGCGATCTCTGGGTCATGCGGTCGAGCGACGACGGCGCGACTTGGTCCACACCCGCGGCGGTCATCGCCACGAGCGCCAACGAGCGTCATCCGGCGCTGCTGCAATTGCCGAACGGCTCCTTCGTCCTGTTCTACCTCAAAGGCACCGGCGCGACGTCGACCTATCGTCTTTATCGTGCGACCTCAGCCGACGGCATCACCTTCACCGAGCAAGGGCAGCTCGCACTGGCCTGGGCCACCGGCGGCGAAGTGAATCCGCACGTGATCCGCCATCCGGACGGCACACTGACCATGAGCTACCAGCGCCTGGGCAGTGGCAGCTATGTGGCCCAATCCGGCGACGACGGCGCGACCTGGGACCAGCTGAAGACCGTGATCGCCGCGGGCAGCCAGCTGCCGCGCATCGCCTATCGCGCGAGCGACGGCCGCTATCTCGCCACGTATCAGGTCGGTTCCTCGTCGCTGGACCTGTTCGCGAAGACGACGACGGACGTACGCGACTGGAGCGCCGCCGCCGCGACGATCGCGAGCGACGGCGACAACCACGATTCGCTGCCGGTCCTGATGCCCGACGGCGCGTTCGTCGTGTTCTACATCCATGCCGACGCCAGCCAGTACGACATCTATTCGCGCCGCTCCTCCGACGCGGCGAGTTTCGAGCCGGCGCTGCCGCAGGAAATCAGCGCCGGCGCGGGCGACGTGGAGCCGCATCCGCTGGTCGGCACGTCGGCGGGGACGGTCCAGCTCTACTGGGGCCGCGAATCGCCGCTGGGCTCCGGCGACTACGACATCGTGCGCCGCGACGGCGTCATCGTCGCCGACGGGATCTTCGCCGACGATTTCGAGTGATCTTCGGTACGCCTTTGTGCACAGCCGAACTTGTGCACAGCAACATCGACGACGTGAACGTGTCTGCGCAGCCGCACGTTTCATCACGTCGCATGCACTGACTGCGACGCATCGCCGTTGCTAGAATCGGACCGCCCCTCAGGGACAGTTCGACGGCAGCGCGGAGCGGCGATGAATGCGGGCATCGATATCGGCCTGATCGGCAGCGCAGCCATGGTTCGCGCCGTCGGCAGACTCGTGCGCAATGACGGCCATCTGCTGCCGCTCGGCGATCTGACGACGGCATTGCGCGCGCTGCCGGCGGCGTCCTGCGATCTGCTGCTCGTCGAAGCGGTCGATCCGGAGTTGTCCGCCTATGCCGAGCTCGACGACGTCGCGCCGACGACGGCCTGGATCGCGCTCGACCAGGAAGACGACGTCTCGCGTGGCCGGCGCTGGATCGAAGCGGGCGCGTCCGCGTGGCTCTCGCTGCCGAGCCTGGATGCAGGGACTCTGCAGCGCGTCGTCACGCAGACGCTCGCGCTGCGCGCCGGCGTCAACGCGATGCGGCTGCAGCGCGACGACCTGCAGGCCGTATTCGATTTCGCGCCGATCCCGATGTGGGTCTACGACCGCGTCACGCTGCGCTTTCTCGCCGTGAACGATGCCGCCGTGCGCGCCTACGGCTGGTCGCGCGAGGAATTCCTCGCGATGACGCTCTACGACATCCGGCCGCCCGAGGAGCAGGCCAGCCTGCGCGACACGCTGAGCCAGCCGTATCCGGATGTGGCCGACAGCGAGATCTGGCGTCACCGCAGCGCCGACGGCCGCGTCTTCCTCGCCGAGGTCACCGCGCGCGAACTGCGCTATGCCGGGCGCGAGGCACGCCTCGTCATGGCGCGCGACGTCACCATGGAACGCCAGGCCATCCGCACGATAGAAACCAGCGAACGGCGCTTCCGCGACCTGTTCGAGCAGAGTCTCGGCCTGATCTGCACGCACGATTTCGACGGCATCCTGCTGTCGATCAACCCGGCCGCCGCGAACGCGATCGGCTATCGCGTGGTCGAGCTCGTCGGATGCTCGATGCTCGACCTGGTTCCGCCGGCGCTGCACGGACACTATCGCGACTACCTGCGCCGCATCGCGCGCAACGAGGCCGACTCCGGCCTGCTGTACGTGCAGCATCGCGACGGCAGCCAACGCGTCTGGGAATACAACAACCGCGTGCTGCGCGACCAGAACGACGAACCGTTCGTCATGGGCTACGCGCTCGACATCACCGATCGCCGGCTCTACGAACATCGGCTGCGCGAGCAGCAGGCCGAGCTCGAAGGGGTCAACGACGCCTCGCCGCTCGGACTGTTCCGCGCCGACCTCAACGGCGCGTTTCACTACGTCAACCGCGCCTTCGAACGCATGTCGGGCCTGCGCAGCGACGAAGCCGCCGAGACCGGCTGGTTGAATGCGGTACACCCGGAAGACCGCGAGCGCGTCGCGGACGAATGGCGCAAGGCCGTCGGCGCGCGCACGCGCTTCCAGTCGCGTCTTCGCCTGCGGCCGGACAGCGGCCAGACCGTCTGGGTTTCCGTGCTGGCCGCGCCGCTCGTCGTCGAAGGCGAGATCACGGGCTATACCGGCAGCGTCGAAGACGTGACCGCGCGCCACCTCGCCGAAGAGCAGCTGCGCCGCAACGAACAACGCCTGCGCACGATCGCCGACGCGATGCCGGCGATGATCGCCTACGTCGACGCGGCCCTGCGCTTCCAGTTCGCGAACACCGCCTATGAACAGGCCTACGGCGGGGATCGCAGCCGCATCATCGGCCGCCACGCGCGCAGCGTGCTCGACGAAGCGACGTATCGTCGCCGCGAGCCCTATCTGAAACAGGCACTCGCCGGCCAGCGCGTGGTGTTCGAGGACGAGGAGCGCCGCGGCGGCAGCTATACCTGCCTCGAAATCACCTACATCCCCCAATGGGACGACGATCACCGCCAGGTGCTCGGCGTTCACGCGATGGCGCACGACATCACGCGCAAGAAAGTCGAGGAGCAGCGCTGGATACAGGCCGCCGAAATGGACAGCCTGACCGGACTCGCGAACCGCGCAGGCTTCCTCGTGCGCCTCGACCGCGCGCTCGCGCGCAGCCGCGACCAGCACTGCATGCTCGTCGTCATGTATCTCGACATCGACCACTTCAAGCAGGTCAACGACACGCACGGTCACGCGGTCGGCGACGCGGTGCTGCGCCTCTTCGCCGAACGCCTCGGCAGCGTGCTGCGCCCGTCCGACGTGCTCGGGCGCCTCGGCGGCGACGAATTCACCGTGCTCATCGAAGGCATGCGCCGCGCGCAGTACGCATCGGCCGCCGCCGCGAAGATCGTCGCCGCGATGCGCAAACCCTTCGTGCTGCCCGAACACGGCCTGACCCTGGCACTCAGCACCAGCGTCGGCGTCGCGGTCACGCTAGACGACGCCGACATGACGGCCGCATCCCTGCTCCAGCTCGCCGACGAAGCGCTGTACGAAACCAAATCGGCAGGGCGCGACGGCTATCGCGTGCGCGCCACCGAGAACGCGGCCTGAGGACCCGGCACGCGCCGCGACGTCAGCGCCTCGATGGACGTCACGCGCCGGCGGCGATGCTGATGCTGCTCACGGGGCCGTGTCCGTGGCGGGCGCGCGACACGTGCCGGAAAGCGGGCTCGCGCTTCATTCCGGCAGTTCGCGCCGCGCCTGCACGTCCACACGGGCGATATCGCCCGAGCGGCGCCGCGAAGCGCTGTTGCGCTGGCTGGAGGAATCCCGTAAGCGCTCCGGCGGGACGGTCTCGCGCGATGGCGGCACGCCGGCGACCGGATCGCGAAGCAAACCCTGCCTTGCCGCCTTTGCGGGTAGCGCGTGGCCGCCATCGGCGGCCGCACGACGGCGTGGGCGGGCTGCTTCACTGCCTCGATCGTGCGCTCGCTGGCGCGAGCACACGTTACGGCGGACACTTGAGCCGGCGGTATGTCCGCTATCCGCAGAACGCGTCAGTCGTCGTCGAAATCGTCGGCGAAGATCGGATCGCCCGACGGCATCCGCATCGGCCCGATGTAGCTGCGCGCCCAGGCCAGGCCCGTGATGAACACCGTGCGATCGATGCTGTTCTTGGTCTTGCCGCCGTGGAACCAGTTGAACCAGAGATCGCGGTGGCCGATTTCGCGGACCGACCGGGTCTTGAGTTCGTCATACGGCAGGCCGGCCAGCGGCAAGCTGCGCATGACCATGCCGGTGCGCTCGTAACCCAGGCGGCCGTCGAGCCAGATACGCACGGCGCCGTCGGCGAGATAACCCGGCGCGCCGACCATCACGGTATTCAAGTCCACCTCCATCTCGATGCAATACCAGCGGCCCGGATACAGCACGCTGGCAAGGCCGCCACGCTGGCCGAACATCACCTGGCGCGGCTTGTCGGTCTGGCCATACCAGTGGCCGGGCGGGTTGTTGGCCTGGAAGTCGAACGTGTGCAGGCCGATCGCGAGCGCGTTTTCGTTCGGCCCCTGCATCTCCGCGTCGCAGTCGAACCACGACAGACGCATCTGCCAGCCGTAGCCGCCACCCGACGAGCCGCTGACGCCGCCCGCGAAGGTATCGTGCGAGGGCGTGATGCCGATCTTGCCGCTGAGGTTCGTCCACACCGGGGTTCCCCCCTCCGTGTAGCGCACGTGATAGCGCTTCGCGTTCGGCGTGACGTAAGGCGTGCCCAGTCGCATGTAGTAGCGCACGAACATGCGCTTGAGCCGGCCGAAGACGGGCTCCGGCAGAAACAGTTTGGCTGCGCTCGCGAGCGTGCCGTTGGAGTTTTCGAGGATGCTGCCGTGCTGAAGCCCCGGCTCCGCCGGCATCACGACGCGCATCGCGCCGAGTCCCGGCGTCAGCGCGGCGAAACCTTCGCCGGTGTAGTCCGAGCGCACGAGGCTGAAACCGTCGATCGCATTGATCCACTTGCCGAGCCCGCGGTGCGGCAGCTTGGTGGTATCGGTGGGACCGTTGCCGTAGATGGCCGGATCGTAGTCGCGCTCCGCGCCGGTATTGATCGGAGTCGTCACCGAGAAATCGCTCCAGCTCGTGCCGTCGAGATAGCGATGCACGCCGAAGATCTGCGCGTTCGTCTGCAATCCCGCATCGAGCAGTCCGTGCGCCGCGGCAAGGCCCTGGACCACCGGTGCGGCATTGACGGGCGGGTCGAGGAGGAAACCCTGGATGGACGGCGGGCCGCCGGAGGCGCTCCAGTGCTCGACCACGGTGATGCGCAACTGCGCCGACACCACGGCGCGTGCGGGCCGGTCGAACTCGATCAGCGCGGGCAGCGAATGCTGCGGCGCGGCCGATGCACAGAGCTCTGTACCGCCCTGGATCGACGCGGTGAAGGTGCAGAGCAGATCGGCGCTGCTGCCGTCGTCGTACTGCACGTGCAGCACGGGCCGGGGGTGCGTCGCGTGGTGCGTGCCGGCGATCGTGTGCGGCGCGTTGACGGCCTTCCACAACCACGCGTTCCAGCGCTGCCGGGTCTGGACGTACTGCACGGCCTGAGTCACGTCGACGGTGTAGGTCGTGGGCGGCGTGCCGGGCGTCCCCGAGGGCATGTTGAACCAGGGTTGCGTGCCGTAGCGCTGGCCGGTGCGGTCGATCCAGTCGCTGCCGGGCTCGTCCCAGTGCCAGCCGCTGCCGAGATCGACGTAATTGTGGGTGGCACCGAAGATGCGCCAGTCGAATCCGGGGCCGCCGAGGGGTGCCGCGGACGATGCCGCCGGGATCGGCTGGAACAGCCGGTCACGCTGGTAGCGATAGCGCGCGGTCGCGGCATTCGCCTGGGCCGCTTTGACACGGCTGCGGCCCGCGCGGGCCAGTCGCAGCGGCAGGCCGAGCGCGAGCGAACTCAAACCGCCGATCTGCAGGAAACGGCGACGCGTCATCAAAGGCATCCTTAACCTCCTTAAGGTAGCGACCCGGCGAGTCCCGCCGCGGTCTTGGCGACTTGCAGCAGACGCCGCCGGCCCGCAGGCCGGCGCGTCCGCTCACCGGGACGAGTCAAGCGCTGCGAGCACCCCGCGCGCGCGGACCAGCGGCACCGCGAACGCGACGATCGGCAAGCGGCTCTACGCGCGCGGGACCGCTCTCGCCGCGGTCGCGTCGACGGCCGTTCTCGCACGCTTTGCCGGCTGCCCGGCCGTCGTCACGCAGCGTCGGCCAAGTCTTCGCGGATACAGCGGATCACGGCCGCGCGTTCGGGCTGCAGGAAGAAATGCCCGCCGTCGAACCAGACCAGCCGGCCGCCGGCCGTGGTCTCGGCAAGCCAGGCCTCGACGTTCGGCGCGGTGCACTCGGTATCGGCGCGGCCGCCGAACACCGTGATCGGCACCCGCAGCGGCGGACCTTCGCGATAGACGTACTCTTCGGCGAGCGCGAAGTCCGCACGCAGCATCGGCAGTACCAGCTGCATGAGTTCGCGATGCTCGAGCACTTCGGGCGGCGTGCCGTTCAGACGCCCCAGCGCCTCGATGAATGCATCGTCGTCGAGCCCGTGCAGCGGCGCCGACGTGCTACGCACACGCGGAGACTCGCTGCCGGATGCGAACAGACGTACGAGCTTCGCGGCGGCGGACGCCGGCAGCCGGCGTGCGACCTCGAAGGCGAGTAACGCGCCGAGGCTGTGCCCGAACAACGCGATCGGCAGCGTCGCCTCCGCGGCGACGACATCGACGAGCGCGGCGACCAGCGCATCGCGATCGCGCCGGGGCGGCTCGTGGATCAGCCGGCCGCGCCCGGGCAATTGCAGCGCACAGACTTCGATCGTCGGCGCGAATGCCGCCTGCCATTCGAGATACTCGATCGCATTGCCGCCGGCATAGGAAAGACAGAACAACCGCAGCCGCGGCGCCGCGAGCGCGCGACGCAGCAGCCAGCTCGAATTCGGAAGATGCATCGCGTCGCCCGCATGAACTACCATCGGCGATGGTGCCGGCAGGCGCGACGCAGTTTCAACCCTGCGGCGCATCGACGAACTGACGGCTTGTCGCGCAAGGGATCCTGCCCGTTGACTCCGATCGCCTGCATTGCCGATCTGCAACGCGTCGCGAAAGCGCGCCTGCCGCGAGTGCTCTACGACTATGTCGCGGGCGCATCCTGGAGCGAGTCGACCTGCCGTCGCAACGAAAGCGATTTCGCGGCGATCACGCTGCGTCAGCGCGTCGGCCGCGATGTCGCGTCGCGCTCGACTGCGACGCGACTGTTCGGCCAGGACGCCGCGCTGCCGCTCTCGCTCGCGCCGGCCGGTCTCGCCGGGCTGCTCTGCGGCGACGGCGAAATCGCCGCGGCGCGCGCCGCGGCGGCCAGCGGCATTCCGTATACGTTGTCGACCATGTCGATCTGTTCGATCGAGGACGTCGCCGCGCAGTGCGCCGCGCCGTTCTGGTTCCAGCTGTATCTGCTGCGCGATCGCGCGTTCGTCGCACGCCTGATCGAGCGCGCGAATGCCGCGAACTGCCCGGTACTCGTGCTGACCATGGACCTGCCGGCACAGGGCACGCGCTACCGCGACATCCGCAATCGCCTCGCCGTCCCGCTGCGCCTGTCGCCGCACGCGCTGTTCGACATGGCGCGCCGGCCGCGCTGGTGTCTGAGCCTGCTGCGCACGCCGCGCCGGCGGTTCGGCAACCTGCTCGAACAGATGCCGGGCACGACCTCGATGCGCGGCCTCGCCGCCTGGACGGCGCAGCAGTTCGATCCGAGCCTCAGCTGGGACGACGTGGCCTGGGTGCGCCGGCGCTGGCCGCACCGGCTCGTGCTCAAGGGGCTGCTCGACGCGGACGATGCACGCGCCGCGGTCGATGCCGGCGCCGACGGACTGATCGTCTCCAATCACGGCGGACGTCAGCTCGACGGCGCGCTGTCGGGCATCCGCGCGCTCGAAGCCATCGTGGACGCCGTCGGGCAGCGCGCCGAAGTCCATCTCGACGGCGGCGTGCGCAGCGGCCAGGACATACTGCGCGCGCTCGCGCTCGGCGCACGCGGCGTTTTCGTCGGCCGGCCGTATCTCTACGGCCTCGCCGCCGCCGGCGAGCGCGGCGTGCGCGACTGCATCGAGATCCTGCGGCGCGACCTGGATCTGTGCATGGCGTTCTGCGCGCTGCGTTCCATCGAGGAGATCACGCGGGACGTCATCGCCGGGATCGACGCATGAGTGTGTCGTCGACGGCTCCGTCCTCCCTGCTCCTGCCGGTCGTGCGTCCCAGCGTGGTGTCCTACCTGCATCACGCGAACTATCTCGCGGTCGCCGAAACCGATCCGCGGGCGCGCTCGTGCCTGCTGAATCATTTCCTGCAGCTCTATTCGCGCGAGAACCACGCACCCGCGATCGGCCGCGAGCTGCTCGTCGATTTCTATTCCTGCGACGGCATGTATCCGCGCTATCCGTATCTCGCCAACGCCTACCTCAGTGCAGCGCGTCTGGCCTGTCTCGGCGGCGATCCGCTGGCTCAGGTCTGCGCGCTGCTCGATGGCGGCGCCTACGTCATGCCGACCCTGGACGAGAGCCGGATGAGCGCCAAGGCGGCCTACGGCAAGGATCGCTATCCGCATCCGAACCTGATCCACGGTCACGACCGCGATCGCGCGCGGCTGTACGCGATCGGCTTCAACCGCGATCTCGACTTCGCGCGCTTCGAGATCGGCTTCGACGAATTCCGCGCCGCGTTCGGCGCCGACGCCGGGCTGTCCGTGCTCACGCTCGAGGACAGTCCCGACTACACGAACTCGCAGCCGTTCTCGCCGGAATTCGTGCGCGCCTGTCTCGAGGATTTCGTGCACAGCCGTTGCCGCTTCGCCCAGTTCCGCCCGCCGGGCAGCGCGTTCGGGCGCGCCTGCTACGACGTCGCGATCGGCAAGGTGGAACAGGACAACGCCGCGCGCATCGATATCCGGCCGTGGTGCGTATTCCACGAGCACAAGCAGCGGCTGCAGCTGCTGTGCCGTCATCTCCGGCACGAACGCGGATGCGACCTGGCGCCGGCGGTCGACGCCGGCCTGGCGCAGCTCGAGGCGGATTTCTACGAACTGCGCAACTATCTGCTGCAGGCCATGCTCGACGATCGCGAGGTGCGCATCGCCGCATTGCGCCGCAACGTCGACACGATCACCGACGCCGAAGCCGCGCTCATCGGCGCGCTCATCGACACACTGACCGGACGGCCATGAGCTCCACAGCCGCATCGCACAGCGCCGCCGCGACCGATGCGGCGCTCGTGCTGCACGCATTGCCGGCAGCGGCCGCGCCTGTCGCATCGGCATGCGACGTCGCCGTGCCGCCCGGAGGCGACCGGCAGCGGCAGCTCGGGAACCTGCTTGCGGCATTCGCGCTGCTGCTCTGGCGGTATTCCGACCAGGCCGACCTGCGCCTTGCGCTGCAGGCGAGCGACGGCACGCGCGCCGCGCACTGGCTGCTGCCCGTGTCGATCGGCGCCGACGACACGCTCGGCACGGTTCGTACCGCGGCCGCGGCGGCAATCGACACGCTCGCCGGGCTGACGGCGTTCGCCGGCGACGCGCGTTCGCGCTGGAGCCTGGCGATCGCACCGCGCGAGACGCTGTCGCTCGACGTCGGCGGCGCCGCCGGCACGTGCCGCGTGCGCAGCGACGACGGCGCAGTATCGCCGCCGCGTCTGCGTGCGCTCGCCGCGCATCTGGGTATGCTGCTGGCCGCACCGGATGCGGCCCGCGCCGCGACGGCCCCCCTGCTGACACCGGCCGAGTTCGAGCGCGTCGTGTACGCGTGGAACGCGACCGACACGACTCTTCCCGCGCTGTCGCTCGCGGCGCTGTGGCAACGGCAGGTGCGGGAGACGCCGGCCGCGATCGCCATCGACCACGGCCCGCAGCAGCTCGATTACGCCGCGCTCGACGCCGAGGCCGAGCGGCTCGCGCACCGTCTGCGCGATGCCGGCGTCGCGCCGGAGCAGGTCGTCGGCGTCTGCAGCGAGCGCTCGATCGCGCTCGTCGTCGCGCTGCTCGCGATCGTGAAATGCGGCGCGATCTACGCCGCATTCGATCCGGCGCTGCCGACGGCGCGCCTGCGCGCGATGGCGGAGGCGGCACGGCCGGTCGTCATGCTCGTTGCCGGCACGTCCGCCGAATCCGCCTGGATCGGCACCGCACGGACGATCGGGATCGCATCCGGGTTCGAGCCGCAGGGCACGCCGGTCCCGCCCCTGCCGCTGCCCGCGCTCGCGCGCGACTCTCTCGCCTATGTGATCTTCACGTCCGGATCGACCGGCGCGCCCAAGGCCGTCGCCGGTACCGGGCGCGGTCTCGTGAACCGGCTGCTGTGGATGCAGCAGCGTTTTCCGTGCGCGCCCGGCGAGGTCGTCGCGCAGAAGACGGCGATCACGTTCATCGATGCCTTGACCGAGACGCTGGGCTGCCTGCTGTCGGGCGACGAGTGCGTCTCGACGGAAGTCGATGCGGACCTTTCTTTCGATACCAAAGCCTCCATCG
>CAMLSI010000152.1 GCA_946482585.1 uncultured Lysobacteraceae bacterium | reverse complement strand
CCAGGACGGACGTCTGCACGTACAGGCCGGCGCGGGCATCGTCTACGACTCCGATCCCGCGACCGAATGGGACGAGACCATGAACAAGGGCAGGGCACTGTTCCGCGCGGTGGCGCAGGCCGTGGGCGGGCTTTGATGGGATCTCGGCCCGGCGGCAGCAGGGCATGAATCACCGCAGCCATCCTGTCCCGCCGCTTCGGCGAAATGGGGTTGGTGCCAGCAGCCCTCGCGAGGCTGAGCGGGCGGCCGACGTGCTGCGATCTTTGTGCGTTCTGTATTCAGTTTGATTGTCGCCCGCTCAACGCTGAGCGGGCGACATCGCGTCGACTGAATCTCGTCGACATGCACTCCCCCTCAACGGCAAATGAATTGTTCATGCACTGCGCAGGCCGGCTCGAACAGCGACCTGCAGCGCGATTCCATTAGCGGCGGGGGCGGAACAGGTTGTCCACGCGGACTGGTTGCATTCTGGTTTCGGTTGGCCAACCGAACCCTACCCGCAATCTATCCGGGGAATCCGAACGGGCTACCGGCACGGGCGGCCTCCGGTGACGCCTTCCGGCAGGCCTGCAGTGCGATAGGCGATCTCTGGCGCGAGGTAGCCGGGGCGCGCTGCGCGAACGCTTTCGTTGGCAAGTCGCCAGCCCCAGGCAGTCACGACCGGAGCCGTCGGTGATCCCTTTGGGTCGACGGCCTCTCACCGGATCGCTACGACGCGTCAACCGAAACGCCGTTGCCTGCGTTTCCCTCTGAATCGTCGAGATTCCTCGGCCACCCGGAGAGCCGCAGTGGACATGCGAACGGTGCCGCTCGCGGCGATGCTGCGCTGGAGCCTTACGGCTGTGATGACGATGACTGGTGGTTCCGCGATGGCGCTGGGCAGCCTGGGCATCCCCGACACCATTGCGGGCTACCCAACCAATGTCGGCATCCTGTCCATCGGCCACAGCACAAGCGGTCAGGGGCAGTACCCCGCGAAGCTGGTGTCCAGCCTGAACGATGGATCGCACGTCGAGGACGCGCGCCACTACGTGGGATTCACCGCCATCACGCCCAGCGATGGCGGATTGCTCTGGTCGGTACTCTCGGTGGCATCCGGTGATGCGCGCTATCAGCGCGTGACGGCGTCTTCCGGTGTCGGTGAATCGTCGTCACCGCAATGGTGCGAGGCGGCGGATGCGCAGCGCTGGTCTTGCCGTCGTGCCAAGCTGGATCACCTGCTCACCGGCACGTTCCCCATTCCGGCGACAGGCACCTGCAGCACCGCGATCATCGCCGCCAGTTGCTCGCAGCCGGCCAGCGTGAGCTGCACCTGGTACGACCGCACCCTGCCGCTGAATCAGAATCCGGTCACCCAATCCCTGTCGCCGCACGAGTGTTGGCAGCGCATGGATTACCGCATCGCCCTCGTCCAGGACACCTCCAACCGCAGTTGGCCGATCGACGACTACGACGCCAGCGGCGCCGTGGATGGCAACGACTACTGGAATTCAACCCGCATTGCGCGCACGCGCGCCTTGCCGTGTCCTGCATCCGCCGGCGTCGTGGGGATGCAGGTGGACTGGAACTGCGACGGCGTCATCGGCGCTGGAGACGGCGCGGTGGAGGTCTATGCCGGATGGCTGCGCCAGCTCGCCGAAGAATTGCTTGATCCGGCACGCTACGGGCCGGGAAAGCTCGATGCAGTCATGATTTCGCACAAGCCGGTCGAAATGGGCCAATGCGCGCTGTGGCCGAGCGCCGAACGTCCCCTCTGCAGCAGCAATCCGCATGCGCTGCGCACCCCGGAGCAGATCGCGTCCACACCCGATCGCCCGTACGACCACTATTTCTTGCCGACGGTTTATTGGGAGTACCGCGTCATGGAAACCCTGTTCGGCAGCCCCGGCCTGGATCCACGCATTCTGCCCGCCAGTCCGCAGGCTGCCCGCCGCATGTGGGACCGCAGTGCGACTTGCTATGCGCAAGGACTCAACGGCGGTGACTGGCATATTCCCGCGGCAATGCCAGGTCGCCCGACCGACGTCGCCGCCGATGACAGCGAAACCGATGCCGGCGGCGCATCCACTGCGACAGCGGTCGGATGCATGCTGGCCGACCACGTGCACCACAACGATAACGGCGGCTGGATGATGGCGGACGTCTGGTATGAAGGACTCAGCGGACCGCTGTGGCAGCAGCCTACGGATGTCATCTTTGCCGCTGCGTTCGAATAGTCGATTCCAGGTGGGCTGATCGGGATAATGTAATTTGTTACATTTAAAACTAAATTTAAATTGACGCTGTCGCCAGCGGCGATCTCCGTCCGGCGGCGCGTTGTTTAAAGATGCCTCCCTGTTCTGGCGTTTATATTTAAGCGCAAGAGGGGTGCGTGCCGCTGCGGAAATTTGACCATCATCGCTTGAAGGAGCGCAAACGAGGTCAGGTTAGCTAACTGCCGATGCTCACCAAGTTAACCCGACCCCATTGCTTGTAGGCCGGTTTGAAGCGTCTGCTAACGTCGCTGCAGGACTCGGGCGGAGATTACTTCATGCTGCGCAGTCCCAGGACGGCAACAATGATGACAGTGTGCTGTGCGACGCCGGCGCTTTCGAGCTCCCATGCGACGATCGTCTCGTTCATAGCGGTTTCGCGTTCCAGCAAACCGCTTTCGACTGAGACGCTGGCGATTGACCCCGTCGAGCAGATCGACGTTGCAGCGAGCTAGCCAAGGGAAACTTATGTGGACTATTGCGCCAGGAAACGTGCGCGAAGAGGCGGGTCGTTGCTCACCGCCCCCAATCGCTACGCCACTGCCGTACCCGCGGATCGACGACGCGCCGCCACAGCGGCGGCACTAGCGCGAGCAAGAACATGCCGGCATAGCCCGTGGGCAGTTGCGGGCTGTCGTCGTAGTGCCGCAATGCCTGGAAGCGGCGGCGCGGATGGGCGTGATGGTCGGCATGGCGCTGAAGCTGGAACAGCATGCAGTTCGTCAGCCGCTGCGCCGCGTTCCAGGAGTGATGATGCGTGACGCGCTCGAAGCGGCCGTCCGGCAGACGTGCGCGTTCCAGGCCGTAGTGCTCGACGTAGTTGATGATCTCCAGCGTCACGTCGGCAACAAGACCCTGGGTCAGGAAAGCCGCCGCTGCCTGCCATCCGAGCGCCGTGCCGAAGCCGACGGCAAACAGGAGACTGAGCCCGTACCAGAGCACCAGTTCGTTGCGCCAGTGCAGAGCGGGCAAGCCGCGTGCCTGCAGGCGTTGGGCTTCCAGGCACCAGGCGCGGTAGGCGTTGCCGCAGAGCGCGCGCGGCAGGAAGTGATAGAGCGATTGGCCGAGATAGGCGGACGAGGTGTCGAGCGGCGTGGATACATGGACGTGGTGGCCACGAACATGTTCCACCTTGAAGCCGGCATAGACGACGCTGGCCAGCAGCAGTCCGCCGAGCAGGGGTTCGAAGCGGCCGGTCTTGTGGATCAGTTCGTGCGCGGTATTGATCGCCGTCACGCCGCCGACGATTCCGAGCGACACGATCCATGCCGCGAGCGCCGCGCCGGAAAGCGGAACCGTCGTGGCATATCCGATCGCCCATGCGAGGTGCGCCAGCCAGGTCGGCACCATCAGCCAGGTCAGCAGGCGAAAGCCCATCACACCCTCCAGCGCCGGCGCCTCCGCCTCCGGCACATTGCTGCGATCGATGCCGAGCAGCGCGTCCGCCAGCGGCACCAGTACGAAAAGAAACAGGATCGGAAACGCGGCCGCCAGTGCGGCGGGATATCCGGCGTCGATGGCGGCCGCGCCGAGCGGCAGCAACGCGAGCGGCACGAAGGCCAGCGCAAAGCGCGAGATGTTCCGGATCGACCGCATGGCGTGTCCCCCGACTATCGTGCCGCGAGTGTAGCGCGAGCGCGACGCGGCGGATCCTCGAAGCCGGCCAACGCTGCGGGAATCGCCGTCGCTGACGTCGTGACAGCCGACAGGCTGCCGCACACGCGGCAGCCTGTCGGCCGAACGGTTTCCTACATGTTTGTCGTGATGTAGAGAACGGGCCGGGATTCTGTGGCGCCGACTCCGGTGCTGTTTTCCGCGCTGCCGATCCAGCGAAGATCACGGGTATCGGTCGTGTACAGACGGAAGACATAGGTCCAGGTCTGGAAGATCGAATTGACCTCGGCGCTCACGTCGATGGGTGCCGAGCGGTTCGCGGTGACACCCGTGACGCTCGCCGCAACGCCCGTATCGCCGCCGGTTTGCGTGCTCCAGTTGCTGAAGCTCAGCGTGGCGTCGTTCCAGGGCTGCGAGAGGGCCTGCCGAGAGGCGTACACATTGTCGATCGGGTTGCCGACGGCGACGACGCGCAACTGGGCCGAATGAACGGTCGCGAATCCTCCCGAACCGCCGCTGAAGCGCACGAAGCCGTGGGACCGCATGCCGGGCGATGCGCGCACCTGCAGGAACGTCTTGCTCGCGTTGTTCTGCACGCCAAAGCCTTCGGTCACATAGGTGTCTGCCGCCGCTATCGCGCGAATGACTTTCGTTATCCGGCGGAAGTTGAGCTTGCGCGAATAAGTGCGCGTGCCCACGGTGAAGTTCACCTGCATCGAATGCAATTCGTTGTGGCGCACGTGAAACTGCGGGTCGCGGTCTTCCGCACAGCTGTACAGATCCTGCCTCGCGTCATCGGTGTTGATGATGATGTCCTGTCCTGCGTTCAGCGCAGCCACGACTTCGGTGGAACATGTGAATTGCGTGTTGTCCCAGGAAGCCTGGAATGTACAAGCCGCAATGCCGCCGGTGTTGAGGACACTGCCGCCCAGACGAACGGTCAAGTAGGCCGGGTTCGTGATACCGCGGTGACACGGGGCCGCGGGACGCTCCTCGAACCGACCCTGATTCGGATCGAAGTAGTAGTCGAATGTCGGCACGTTGAGGCTGGACGAAGCGAAGGTGACTCTGGCCGCACCGGATGACGGAACATAGCTCGCAATGAGTTGCACGGAACTCGGTGCAGCGGTCGCCGTCAGCGCGAGTGTGTAGGGATTCTCATCGGCATCGTTGTTGGTGAAACGAAGTTGGCCGGTGTACGTTCCGGGATTGTCGGCCTGGAAGCGAATGCTCAAAAAAGTGCAGTCTCCGGGAAGCACCAGGCCCGACGGTTGCCCCTGCTGGCTGTAGCCTGTCCCCGTCACGAGTTGCGAATTGGCCAAGGTCAGTGCGCTGCTGCCGGAATTGCAGATCGAGAACACGCGTGTGTACGGGAGTGCATCGACTGACAGCGTCGGAAATGCGTAAGTTGATCCGGATGCATATTCGGTCGTCCCTTGCTTCACGCTCAGCTCGGGCGGGCCGCCCTGGACAATCACACGCACAGAACGCTCGACGCGTTTGTTGCCCGAATCAGTAACCGCTGCGGTCAGGACGTGGGTGCCCACCACATGCAGCGTTGCTGTCACCGGGGATCCTTGTCCGTTGAAGGGCTGAATGTTCGACGTCCACTGTATCGACGGCGTGAGATTCGGATTGCCCGGGTCTGACGCGGTGGCCGCCAGTGTCACGGTTTGGCCCGCTGCAATGACGGTGCCATCGGCAGGTGAGGTGATCGTCAGCGAAGGCGTGGCGTTGGTAACCGTCGGGCTCATCGATGCGTACATCGGCGAGCGGAGTCGTGCGACCTGAGCGTTGTTCGCGTTGGCGGTCCCGGTCGGAACATCGCCGTAGCACACATCGGGATTGGAGAAGTTGGGAATTCGCTGACACACGCCGTCCGGCGCACTGGTGCCATTCAGGACACAGCCCATGACGGTCGCAACGCTCGACTTCTCGCCGGGATTCAGGATATGCCCGGATGCGTACGGGTAGATCAGATTCGAGTCCGATCCTGTATGACTCATCGAGAAATTGTGTCCGTGCTCATGGGCGAAGGTGTAGTCGGTCTGGCCGCAACCCACTTCCAGCGCGATGAAGGCGCGCTGGTTGAAAAGCTCGGTCGATCCGGTGAGTCGCCGGATTCGCTCGCTGCCGGTGATATTCAACGGGAGATTCGCGATTCCACACCGATCGTTTCGCGTGTCGATGACGGGCGGTATGAACAAGGCCATCATGTCTGCCCCATAGGCGTTGCGCAGACTGACCAGCTCCGGCGGCTGATCGTTCATCCATTCCAGCGCGACGGCGATCGCCTTGTTGGTGTCATTGCCCTGCGTCTCCGGAGTGAGATCGAGCGCAAGCGAGGATGGCGGCAGCGGCCCCATGTGGACGAGCCGGTACTCGGTCGGCACCTGGCTTCGCGCAAAAATCAGATTGGCGTTGGCGATCGCAGTGGTGATGAAGCTCTGCGCACTGGCCTCGGCAGACGCGCTGACCAAGTGGTCACGCGTGTATAGGGTCATGACATCAATGACGTTTTGCGTCGGCAACGGGCTTGCCGGCGAGCATGCAGCGATGGGCTTGGTCGTATCCGGCGCAACCGCTTTGAGAACGCCCTCGATCGAGGGATGCGAGTGGGTCGTAACGGGACACGAGGTCGTGGTCTTGCCCATGGTCATCAGTCGACTGGTTTGGAATCCCGGTTCGGGAACCATCGAATAGTCGGTACCGTCGGCGTGAATCACCGCCGACGCCATACCGCGGTAGACGTTGACGAGTACACTGCCGCGCGCTTCGGAAGCACTCGCCGATGTCGCTTCGCGCAGTGATCCTGCCCAGACCAGCCAATCGACATCGTATTGCCGGAAGTAGTCCTGCTCGGCCGTGTAGGCCTTGCCATCCGGCAGAACGAAGGTGAGCGTCCGGGTCTCTCGCGTCACCGCGCCGACGTCGACACGGACCGATGTTTCCGCAATGGCATCGACGGTGATCGAATCGGATTTCGGAGCGTTCGAGTTGCTCCGATCGAACAGTTCCGCGGCCAGCACACCGGGCGTGCGGAAAATCGAGATTGCCGCCAGCGTAAGAACAAGTGCCAGATTGGTCGTGCGCATAGTGCCTCCGTTTGGCCGGGCGAGTGTTTCGCTATGAAATGAGCCTATTGAGATCCGATGCCCCGATGCGGGCGTGGTGACTCGAAACCGACATCAGGGAAGTTCTGGACTTCACTCCCTCGACTCACGAGGGCTGTGGAATAAAAATCAAATATCAACTTGTCCAGAGGTTCCCTGGGCGATTTCGAGGTGGAGCTGAGCGACCGATGCCGCCTTCCTCAACGGCTTCCTGGCATTGCCTCCGCTCACGCCGGTCGCGATCTCGCAGGTCATGAAACCGCCAGCAGCGCCGTCGTCACGACGCTACGCCGGTGGAAGCGACATGGGGTTGCGCGGACTGCTGCTGTTGCTCGGCAGCGGAGTGATGAATGCCGTTGGCGCCCGGATGTCATCATGTGTGCATATGCGTAGGTTGGATTGTCCGGTAGAGGACAACCGCCGAGCATCGTACCGACTAGCGGCAGGTTCTCGAGCGCGCCGGTTGCATAGCTCGTCACATAGGCGCTGCCGCCGCTGAAGGCCACGTGCACATTGTTGTATTGGCTGCTCACGACGACGACGCGTACGTCCTCGCAGGAAGCCGCGTGAACGGCATGAAAGGAGAGGGATAATGCGACCAGTAGCGACCACCGTGCCCATTCGCTCGGCTTGCGACTCATGCGGAAACTCCCTGAATCGACATGAGGCCGGACCTTCGGCTATGCCGAGGCACTACGTCCTGCGCAAGTTGTTCGCGAGTTCTGCGCGAAATCCCGGTCCTTGCGTATCAGCCACTTGCGCATGAGTTCCGGATCCGCGCGCGCGCTTGGACACACGCAGTGGCTGGCGAAGTAGTGAGTCTCCGCATCTCGGACTCGGCCTTCACATCGCGAACTGCTGCTGCCCATCCCATAGACGTGGCGCCGGCGAGCCCGATGCTGCGCGAGCACAACAAATTCGCGTCGAAGCGACATTGGATTTCTGTCGTTCCAAAGCATAGAAAAAACCCTGTGCCGATTTGGCACAGGGTGTAACCCATGTTTCCGAACGGGTGTTACCTATGTCTCCGGTCCATACATCCCCTTGAAGGGGGGGGCTACTTTCTTGGCCTGCCCGGGTCCTACGTATTTTTCGAAAGCGGCGAGGCTTATTCGGCACCGACCGTAAACCGTCCGATCTCGATCTCTCCGTTCGCGCCGTCCAGACGCCGCGTCACGGCTTCGCGTTTGCTGTCGCCGCTGGCGAAGCGGGTCAGGAATTCGAGCTGTACGGTGACGGCGCCGGTGAGTTTCTGCGCGTGGCTTGCGTAGTAGTGGGTCTTGACCACGTAGGTGCCGGGGATCGGGCGGCGGATGGTGAAGACTTCCGGGCCGTAGCCGCCGGTGAAGTCGCGGCTCAGATGGCCGCCGCTCCCGGTGCGTGGATTTCTGTAAATCGCTATTTCGCCGAGCGGGTCGACGACCCAGAGGTCGATGTCGATGTTGTCGGCGTCCCAGCCCAGGACCACGCGCAGGTCGACGGGCAGCGGCTCGAGCAAGCTGGGATGCATGCCGAGTTTCTCGGCCAGCGCGGCGAGCGCCGGGTGCTGCGTGGCTGGCGCTCGCGCGATGACGTCGCCGAGTTCATGCAGCGCGATGAGTTCGATCTCCGGAAAGCGCGCGTCCCACTGCCGGTCGACGATTTCCCAGAGCAGCGTGACCGCATGCGCGTAATCGGGCTGCTCGCGGCGCGACAGGGCCAGGGCGAGATCGCGGCGGCTCTGCGGTTCTTCGCCGCGCAGTTTCAGCGCCTGCTCGAACAGCGGCACGGCGAGGTCGAAGCGGTTCCACTGCTGCAGGCGATAGGCGAGTACGCGCAGCAGTGGCGCGCTGTCGAAATCGATCTCGGCGAGGTTGCTGAGCACGCGCAGGGCGAGGCGGTCGTTCCTGGCTTCGGTGCGGAAAAAGTTCGCGCAGTCGAGGAAGAAGGCCGGCGTCGCGGCTTGTTCGCGGCGTTCCTGCAGGTAGGCCGCATACGGATCGTTCGCGGCGCGCAGGCGCGCGAGATAGGGAGTGTTCGGATCCCAGTCGTGCAGCTCGATGTCGACGCTGGCGTGTGGCGGCGCCGCGTTCACACCGTCGGCTCCCTTGGCGATCCTCGCTTCTTCGCTGCGTGTGCCTCCTGCGAAGCGCTCGACCGATGGTTGGCTGGACGACGGTGCTGGCGGAGCAGCATTCGCGGCCGTCTCCGTCTCCGGTGCCGCCTCTTCGACGGCCTCTGACGCGACCGCGATGTCGCCGGGCGGCGAGGCGGCCGGCGAAGCCGCCATGCGCATCCGGCCGAGGCTGCGCCGCGACTCCAACCGGTCCTCGCTGTCATCCCCGGCAATTTTCTGCGGCTTGCGCGCGATCGAATCCGAATCTGGCGCTTGCGTGAGACGCAGCTGGCGCAGCACGTCGAGCCTGAGCATGACGCCGGTGGCTTCGCGTTCCCAGTTCGTACGGCGCGCGGGATCGGCGCGGTCGGCGGTCCAGCGCTTCCGCAGCGCGCGCGCCTCGCGGTCGATTGCGCGCGCTTCGGCAAGATGGGCGCGGCTGTCCTTCAGCGCAGGCAGTGCCTCCCAACGCACGACTTCGGCGTCCGCTGCCGGCGGCAGCAGGGTTTCGAGCCAGGCGTGCGGCGAACCCGCATGCCAGTTGCGGAAGCTCTGCCACTGCACCATGGTCTGGCCGCGATGCAGGTCGCGCGGGCCCTGTTCCGAGACGACGGGCTGCCGCGCGATCTGCCGGCGATACGCCTCGGCCAGTTCCGGTTCGTGCGGTTCGACCTCGTAGCGCACGTAGTCCTCGATGCGATCCAGCACCAGCATCGAGGTGTCCTGCGTGACTACGCCATATTTCTTGGACAGTTCCACAATGGCGTTGCGGTCGCGCGTAGCGGCGTTTTCCAGGTCGGCGATGCGTGCGGTGGCCCAGAGCCGTTCGACGAAATCGCCGCGGCCGGACTCGAGCGCATTGCCGCTGCCAGGCGTGAGCGTGCGCAGCAGTGTCTTGCCGGTACCGTTGCCGAATTCCAGCTGCAGTTCCGCATCGCCGCTGCAGCGGCCGTAGAGCGAGAACACCGCGCCGGCCGGCTGCGGTGCTTCCGGCGTGAGCTCGTCGCAGCGGCCGCGCAGCACACGCGTTGCCTGCAGTGCCCAGCGCGTCTGTTCGAGCTGACGCAGCGCCGCGGTGTCGTCGAGCGCGAGCAGGTTGATGACCTGTCCCGTGTTGCGTCGCGCCCAGCGCGTCAGGCGCGCGCTGTCGACGGTCTGGGCGGCGTGCACGAACACGAGCCGCGGCGTCAGCGCGTCGGTGCGGAATTGAGGTTCGCCGCTGCCGAAGTTGCTCAGGCCGTCGCCGATCACGAGTACCAGGTCGGGCTGCGCGGCGGCATCGATGCGCAGCGCGCCGTAGGCGCTCGCACCGTCCAGCGGCAAGGCTTCGATCGCGGCGCGCAGGGCGCGCGCGTCGCCGTCGCGGATCGTGAAGCGTTCCGGCGCATCGACGTCGTTGCGGAACGCGATCAGGTCGATCTCGACGTTGCGCAGCGCGCGCAGCCAGGCATCGAGGAAGTCGAGCTCGCGTGCCCGTTCGCGCGTCGCGGCGCTGCCGGAGGCGTCGTAGTAGAGCGCGATGCGCCGCGGCGCGGCGGCCGGCTCGATCCGGGCTGGCGCCGATTGAACCTGTGCGGCGAACCGGCGCCAGCCCGGAT
>CAMLSI010000151.1 GCA_946482585.1 uncultured Lysobacteraceae bacterium | reverse complement strand
GAGGTCTCCTGGATCTGGTCGCGAATCGAGTCCATGCCTTGAATCGTCTGGCGCACGATGGCCGCGCCCTTCGACGCGATCTGCACCGAGCGCTGCGCCACGTCGGCCGATTCGGCCGAGTTCTTCGACACCTCGTCGATCGAGACGGCGATTTCGTTGATCGCCGCCGAGGCCGAGGTGATCTGCTGCGCCTGATGCTCCGCGGCTTCGGCGAGGTGCATCGCGGTCGCCTGCGTTTCCTGCGCAGCGGCGGACACCTGCACCGCGGTCTCGTTGATGGTCGTCACCAGGGAGCGCAGTGCTTCCACGGCGAAGTTGACCGAGTCCGCGATCGCGCCCGTGATGTCTTCGGTGACTGTCGCCTTGACGGTGAGGTCGCCTTCTGCGAGCGATCCCATTTCGTCGAGCAGGCGCAGAATGGCTTCCTGGTTTCGCTGGTTCAGTTCGGCCGTGACCGAGTAGCGGCGGCGCTGGTCGCGCGCCTGGGCAATCAGCAATACGACGAGCAGGCCGGCAGCGACCGCGGCGGCGGCGAGGCCCCACCAGACATTCGGGAAGATGCGCTTGTTCGCGAGTTCGCCGATCTTGGTCGCGACGTCGTTGGCGCGCAGCATCACGTCCTGCGAGTCGCCGAAGATGAGGTCGGCGCCTTCCTTGACTTCCTGCAGGCTCGACGCGGAATCGAGGATCTTCTGCACCGGCTCGGCCATGCCGGTCCACTTCGCGTAGATGTCGGTCAGGATCTCGCGGCCGTTGGCGTTGTCGAGCGCCTTGATGTTGAAGTCGGGCGAACCGTTGATCAGGCCGTTGAGCACTGCGCCGTAGAGTCGCGCGTCGCGCGAGAAACCGTCGGCGGCGGACTGCGCGCCCTGTCCGCCGAGCAGGATTTCCTGCACGCGGCGGATCATGCGGTCGGCGAGCAGCATCTGGCGCATGGAGATCTGCACCTGCTGCGTCGTGCCGGTGCGGTTGGTCAGGATGTTGACCACCTCGTCCATGCGCGAGTTGAGGATCGGGATCTGGCCCGAGAAGTCGGTCGCGGTCGCCGCGGAGCTGAGCACGAGCTCCTTGTTGCCGAGAATCTTCGTCGCGTTGGTGTTGAGCTGGGCCCAGGCGCGGCCGAGTTCCTGCAGCTGCTTCGCAACGATTTCCTCGTCCGCGTAGCCGGGCATGCCGCGGAAGGCGTTGTCGACGAGGCCGACCTGATCGGCGCCGCGGTTCAGCGCCTGGATGTACTTGTCGATGTTGTTGCGCGTCGCCTCGAGTTCCTTGAAGGCGTCGATGTTGCCTTCCGCGGACTGGGCCGCGTAGCGCGAGATCGACTGCGACAACACCTGGATCTGCGTGGTCAGCGCGACGGCTTTGCGGTCGTCGTTGTTCTTCTTGTTGAGCAGGAAGAAGTCGACCGCAGCCACGGCGAGTGCCAGCAGCAGAAGAACGATCAGCCAAGTGTTCGTGCCCGACGCACGTTCCTTGACGGCCCCCGATGTTGTGCTCATGCCTTCACCTCAACAGCCAATGAGTTCGCCCCGCGTCTTTGTGGCTGGACGCGCGCGGGTTCACGCCGATGCTTGCAGGAATTCCGGAGTGCGGACCAACGCGGTCATGCTGAAAAGCCCCCAGAACACGTCCCCCAGCTGATAGCGTTCGGGGACGAAGCGGCCGTAGCGCGCATCGGATTCCTCCTCGGCTTCAGCTCGTTGTTCGTCGGAGAAATTGCGTTGCCCCAGCACCTCGTCGACGAGCAGACCGACGCTGCCGCCATGCTGGCGAATGATGAGTACGCGGCTCGAATCGATCAGCTGACTGCGCTCGGCTTCGACGAAGTTGCGCAGGTCGACGATGGGCACGAGGTTGCCGCGCACGTTGGCGACGCCGAGCAGCCACGGCCGCGTGCCCGGCACGACGGTCAGCTGCGGGAACGTCAGGATTTCGTTGACTTCGGCGATGCTCGATACGAGATGACGCGTGCCGACGCGAAAACCGATGCCGCGCCAGAGTCCGGAGGCTTCGACTTCCTCGGGCATGCCTGCGATGTGCGCAAGACTGCGGCGCTCGTAGTCGGCGAGCACTTCGAACGGAGTCAGTTGCAGCGTGTCGGTTGTTGCAGACATGGAGTGGACGCTCAACTCGGCAACAGGGTTTGGATGCGGGCGAGCAGTTCCTTCTCGCTCACCGGCTTGGTCACGAAGTCCTTCGCCCCTTGGCGCAGACCCCATACGCGGTCCGTCTCCATCGATTTCGTCGTCACGATGAGGATCGGAATATGCGCCGTGGCTTCGTCGCGACTCAAGGTACGCGTCGCCTGGAAGCCGTTCATGCCCGGCATGATCACGTCCATGATGACGAGATCAGGCCGTTCGCGCTTCACCGCGACGATGCCGTCCTCGGCATTCGCCGCGCTGCTGACGCGATGACCCGCCTTTTCCAGCAGCGTCGTGAAGACGCGGATGTCGGTCGGCGAGTCGTCAATGATCAAGATATGGGCCATCGCTTCCCCCTGTGAGCGCCATGGCGTTACCCCAAGCTACCGCAGTCGCGTCACGCTTTGAGATCCACATGGCGCCGGATTGCGCCGAGCAGTTCTTCTCGGGTAAACGGTTTGGTCAAATATTGTTCCGAGCCGACGATGCGACCGCGGGCCTTGTCGAACAATCCGTCCTTGGACGACAGCATGATGACGGGCGTGCTCTTGAACATCTGGTTGTTCTTGATGAGCGCACAGGTCTGATAGCCGTCGAGGCGCGGCATCATGATGTCGACAAAAATGATGTGCGGCTGGTGATCGGAGATCTTGGCCAGCGCCTCGAAGCCATCGGTCGCGGTAACGACGTCGGCGCCTTCCTTCTTGAGCAGCGTCTCGGCCGTGCGGCGAATGGTCTTCGAGTCATCGATGACCATGACTTTCATGCCGCTCAGACTGCCCGATTTCGTCGCGTCTTCCACGTACCCTCCAAGCCACCTGAGTCTGTGGCACGGGGGAATCCCCATGCACGAGTCTTGCCATTTCCACTGCGACGTTGCCTCGCAGCCTTGCCACAGCGCTGCACGGGGCGTCGTAGCTGGGCTCCACCGCTGTTTAACCGCTAGTCAGCAAACCTGTCAAGTTAATCGCCTAAGTTGCTGCCGTCGCTTAGGAACCTCGTTCCGACGACACTCCCCGTACTGTGGCGGAAGTCTAGCGCGATGCTAGTACAGATGGCACCCGCGCGGGCATCATCGGTGCCTTCCCCTTCCGCCAGGAACTGCGTGCATGGCCCGCACTCTCGCCGTGCTGATGGACCCCATCGCCACGATCACGCCCAAAAAGGACTCGACCCTGGCCATGCTGCTCGAAGCGCAGCGGCGCGGCTGGCAGCTGCGCTACTGCACCCAGGGCGACCTCGCGATCCGCGCCGGCGAAGCCTGGGCGCGGCTTGCGCCGCTGACGGTCGAGGACGATCCCTATCACTGGTTCACGCTCGAGGCGGCGCAATGGCAACCGCTGAGCTCGGTCGACGTGGCGCTCGCGCGCAAGGATCCGCCGGTCGACCCGCAATTCATCTACGACACGATGGTGCTGCAGCTCGCGCAGCAGGCCGGCACCCTGATCGTGAACGACCCGCGCGGCCTGCGCGACATGAACGAGAAGCTCTACACCCAGTCGTTCGCCCAGTGTTGCGCCCCGACCCTCGTCGCGCGCGACCGCGCCGAATTGCGTCGCTTCGTGGCGGAACACGGCCAGGTCGTCCTCAAGCCGCTCGACGGCATGGGCGGCCGCGGCATCTTCCGCTCGCATCACAACGACCCGAACCTGAATTCCATCCTCGAAACGCTGACGCTCAACGGCCGCGCGCTCGCGCTCGCGCAGCAGTACCTGCCGCAGATCGCCGACGGCGACAAGCGCATCCTGCTGATCGACGGCGAGCCCGTGCCCTACGCGCTCGCGCGCATCCCGCAGGGCGACGACTTCCGCGGCAACCTCGCCGCCGGCGGTCGCGGCGAAGGCCGGCCGCTCAGCGAGCGCGACCGTTGGATCGCGGCCCAGGTCGGTCCGGAACTCAAGCGACGCGGCATGATCTTCGTCGGTCTCGACGTCATCGGCGACTGGCTGACCGAGATCAATGTCACATCTCCGACCTGCATCCGCGAGCTCGACGCCCAGTTCGGGCTTAACATCGCAGGCACCCTGTTCGACTGCATCGAAAGCAAACTCGCGTGAGCACAACCCGACCCGCGTCCGGCGCCGACCGCTTTGGCGTGACCCTGCTGTTTTCGCTGATCGCGCATGCGGTGGTGATACTCGGCATCACGTTCACCTATGCGACGCCGGCCTCGCACCTGCCGGCACTCGACGTGATCCTGATCCAGTCCACGAACAAGGAAAAGCCCGACAAGGCGGACTTCCTCGCGCAGAGCAGCAACTCCGGCGGCGGCGATCGCGACGAGGCGCGACGCCCGGCCGATCCACTGTCCAGCCCGCTGCCCAAGCCGACCCCCGGCCTGGCGCCGCGCCCGCTCGAAGCCGGCGCACCGCGGCCGACGCCGGCCACGCCGGCCGAGATACTGACCCAGAAGAAGGCCGATTTCGCCGTGACGACGGCACGCGAGGCGCCGGAATCGCCGACCCTGCCCAAGCCGACCGCGCAGGAGCTCATCGAGAAGGACGCCGAGATGGCCCAGCTCGCGCAGGAATACCAGCGCCAGCGCGAGCTCTACGCGAAACGGCCGAAGAAGAAGTTCCTGTCGGCCAACACCAAGGAATACGCCTATGCCTCTTACCTCGCCGGCTGGGCCGCGCGCATCGAGCGCATCGGCAACCTGAACTACCCCGACGAAGCGCGCCGGCAGCAACTGCACGGCGACGTGCTGCTGACCGTCACGCTGAACAAGGACGGCAGCGTCAAGCGCATGGACGTGATCCAGGGCTCGGGCCACAAGCTGCTCGACGACGCGGTGCAGCGCATCGTCCAGCTCGCGGCACCATTCCCGCCGATTCCGAAGACCGGCGAAGACATCGACGAGCTCTACATCACGCGAACCTGGCAGTTCCTGCCGGGCGACGTGCTGCGGAACCGCTGATGTCGTATGCGGCGGCGGCGCGCGACGGGCGACCGCGATGAGCCCGGCGCACGGCCGCATCGCCTACCGCCCCGAGATCGACGGCCTGCGCGCGATCGCCGTGTTGCAGGTGGTTCTCTATCACGCAGGCGCCGGACTCGGCGCGGGTTACGTCGGCGTCGACGTATTCTTCGTGATCTCGGGCTATCTGATCACGAGCCTGCTGCTGCAGGAGTTCCGCGACACCGGGCGCATCGACGTCGCCGACTTCTACGCGCGCCGCATACGGCGCATCTTTCCGGCGGCGCTGCTGGTGGTCGCGGTCACGCTCGCCGCCGCCGCCGCGCTGCTGTCGCCGCAAGAATTCGGCCACGTCGCACGCTCCGCTGCGGCAGCTGCCGTGTTCGTCGCCAACGTCTTCTTCCAGTACGCGAGCGGCGGCTATTTCGACGCGCCCTCGGAAGCGATGCCGCTGCTGCATCTGTGGTCGCTGGCCGTCGAGGAGCAGTTCTACCTGGTCTGGCCGGCGCTGCTGATCTTTCTGCTGCGCGGATCGCCGCAACGGCTGCCCTGGCTGCTGGGCCTGTCCGCGCTCGCGTCGTTCGCGCTCGCAGAGCTCATGATCGGACCGCGGCCCGAAACCGCGTTCTATTTCGCGCCGGCGCGCTACTGGGAACTCGCCGCCGGCGGCCTCGTCGCGTGCAGCCCGGCCGGCCGCGGTGCGCGCCCCGCGTCGGCGGCCCTGGGCCTGCTGCTCGTACTCGCCGCGGCTTTCGTACCGCTCGCGCATTTTCCGGGCGCGGGCGCCCTGCCCTCGGTCGCCGGCACCGCGCTGCTGATCGCGGCCGTGCACGGCGGCGATACCGGAGTCGTCGGCCGGCTGCTGCGCAGCGCGCCGCTGATCGGGATGGGCAAGCTGTCGTACTCGCTGTATCTCTGGCACTGGCCGCTGCTCGCGTTCTATCGCGCAACCACGCTCGGTGACGGCTCGACGGCGTGGCGGCTGCTGCTGTGCCTGCTCGCGCTCGCCCTGGCCTGGCTCACCTATCGCTATGTGGAACAGCCGCTGCGCCGCGTGACGAGCCCGCGCCGACACCTGCTGTTCGCGGGCACAGCGGCTTCCTCCCTGCTGGCCGCGGCCGCTTTCGTCCTGAATCTGCAGGCTCAGCGCGTAGCGCTCGGCAACGACAACCCGGCCGCGCGCGCGGCCGAAGCGGATCGGCCGCCCGACGGTCTGCGCTGCCACTATCAGCGCGGCAGCAGCGACTTTCCTCGTCACAACTGCGAATCGCGTCCGCGCGTCACGCCCACGATCGCGATCTGGGGCGATTCGATGGCGCTGGCCTGGAAACCGCTGGCCTGGCACCTCGCACGCGAGCAGCAGACCTCGGCCATCGCGTGGTCGCGCGACTCCTGCCCGCCGGTGTTCGACTTCCGCATGGAAAACGGCAAGCCGCCCGACGCACAATGCGCCGCGTTCGTGCGCTACGTCGCCGACGAGGTCAAGGGCATGCGGACGCTCATCCTCGTCATGCAGATGGGCAGCCGTGCGGTCGACACCCGCGTCGCCGGACTCGAGCGCACCGTCGACGCGGTGGCGCCGCACGTGCAGCGTGTCGTCATCCTGGGTCCGACACCACACCTGCACGACTCGGTCCCCAAATGCCTGCGCAACGGCCGGCCGCAGCACTGCGCGGTATCACGTGCGGAATTCGACGCGATCGCGCAGCCGCAGCTCGCGCAGCTGCGCGCGATCGCTGCACGGCATCGCAATGTCGAGGTCGTCGAGGTCGGCGATTTCTTCTGCAATGCCCAGGAATGCCCGGCCGTGGCCGATGGCCATGCCCTGTACTGGGACGATTACCACGTGAGCACGTCCGCCGTGACGGCCTTCGCCGAGCGCCATGCCGCAGGGATCCGATAGGGACCCGGGAACGGCGGCGCTCCCCCGCGCTTCCCAAATGCCCCACCACGCCGTCGCGTTCCCGCTACAATCGAGCCCCATGAGCTCCTTCGCCACGCTGTCCAATCAGCTGCTCATCGCGATGCCGGCGATGCGCGATCCGAATTTTGCCCGGGGCGTCACCTTCGTCTGCCAGCACAACGAAGACGGCGCGATGGGCCTGCTCGTCAACCGGCTGTCGGAATATCGGCTCGGCGATGTGCTCGCCCAGATGAACCTCTCGTCCGACATCGGCGAAGTGAATGACGCCCCCGTCCTGATCGGCGGACCGGTCCAGCCCGAACGCGGCTTCGTGCTGCACGCGCCCTGCGGCAACTGGGAATCCTCGTTCCGCATCTCCGACCGCATTTCGGTAACCACCTCGCGCGACATCCTGATCGCGATGGCCGCCGGCGAAGGGCCGGACCATGCCGTCGTCGCGCTCGGCTACGCGGGCTGGAGCCCGGGCCAGCTCGAGCAGGAACTGCTCGACAACGCCTGGCTCACGGTCTCGGTGCGCGAACAACTGTTGTTCGAAACGCCGCTGAGCGAGCGCTGGGACGCCGCCGCGGCGCTGCTCGGCGTCAGCAGCATGGCGCAGCTGACGGACTACGCCGGTCATGCATAGCGCGCGCTTCGGCGCACGCGGACGGCGAGCGTGAACGTGCTGGGATTCGACTACGGCAGCCGTCTGATCGGCGTCGCGCTCGGCAATCGCCTGACCGGCACCGCGCGACCGCTCGGCGTGGTCGCGAACGGCGGCAGCGGCCCGGACTGGGAGCGCATCGACCGCTGGATTCGCGAATGGCAGCCCGAGGCGCTCGTCGTCGGCCTGCCGCTGACCCTGGACGGCCAGGAACAACCCGCGAGTCGCGGCGCGCGCGCGTTCGCCGCGGCGCTGGCCAAGCGCTCCGCGGCGCCGCTGCATCTCGTCGACGAGCGCCGCAGCTCGATCGAAGCCGCGCGACGTTTCGCGCAGCGGCGCGCCGCGGGCGTCGCAAAGAAGAAACATGCGGCCGACATCGACGCGGTGGCCGCCGAAGTGATAACCGAAACCTGGCTCGCCGATCCCACATGACGTCTTCCGAATTGCCCGAAACGCCGCGCCGCCTGCGCCACCTCATCAGTCTCGACACGTTGACCGCGGCGCAGATCGTGCGGCTGCTCGATCGGGCCGACGCGATGCGCGAAGAATGGCTCGCGCATCGCCGCAAGCTCGACCTGCTGCAGGGACGCGTCGTCGTCAATCTGTTCTTCGAGAATTCCACGCGCACGCGCACCTCGTTCGACCTCGCCGCCAAGCGCCTCGGCGCCGACGTCATCAACTTCGACATCGCGAGTTCGTCGACGACCAAGGGCGAGAGCCTCATCGATACACTGCACACGCTCGAGGCGATGCACTGCGATGCGTTCGTCGTGCGACACAAGGAAAACGGCACCGCAGAATTCCTCGCACGTCACGTGCGCGGCGGCGCCAGCGTGATCAATGCGGGCGACGGCAACAACGCGCATCCGACGCAGGGCCTGCTCGACGTACACACGATACGGCGCCATCGCCCCGACTTCAGCGCGCTGCGCGTGCTGATCTGCGGCGACATCCTGCATTCGCGCGTCGCGCGCTCGGACATCCATGCGCTGCGCACGCTCGGCGTCGGCACCTTGCGCGTCTGTGCGCCGGCCAATCTGCTGCCGTCGCAGGACGAGCTGCCCGGCTGCGAGCTCGTCGAGGACTTCGACGCGGCGCTGGCCGGCGTCGACGTCGTCATCATGCTGCGCCTGCAGAAGGAACGCATGGAACAGGCTCACGTACCCTCGGAGCAGGCCTATTACGCGCGCTACGGTCTCGACGCGCGCCGCCTGCGCCTGGCCAGGCCCGACTGCCTCGTGATGCATCCGGGACCGCTCAACCGCGAAGTGGAAATCGCCTCGGCGGTCGCCGACGGCGCGCAATCGTGCATCCTGGAGCAGGTCAGCAACGGCGTATTCGTACGCATGGCCGTGCTGGCCGAACTGCTCGACGCCTGACGTGCGGCGGCGTTCCCGCCGCCGAGGCTTGTTCCGCCGTCTGGTTCGGTGTGTAGTTGTGGAACCGGACATTCGTGTCCGTACCGTGTGTCAACCCTGGGGAATCTCCATGTACGCCTACGCTCGCCGCGTCGTTCCGCTCGCCCTGCTGCTGGCTCTCGCTGCCTGCGGCAAGAAACCCGATGCCGACTCACCGCTGGCCTTCGTGCCGGCCGATACGCCCTATGTATTCGCGAACCTCGAGCCGACACCGCAGCCGGTGCTCGACCAGTGGTCGCAGATGACGCGCGAGGTGTGGCCGCTGTCGCTGAGCATGTACCAGCGCATGCTCGACAAGGCCGCGGCACAGGACGCCGCCGCGGTGAAAGCCGCACGCGCCGTGCTCGACGAAGTGTCGGCCCACGTCAGCGCGGGAACGACCGAGCAGCTCGGCATCAAGGGCTCGACGCACATTGCGCTGTTCGGCGTCGGCATCCTGCCGGTCGCACGCGTGCAGCTCGCCGATCCGAACGCGCTGCGTGCCGCGATCGCGCGCGTGGAGACCAAGGCCGGCGCGCAGTTGCCGAAGGCGAAGCTCGGCGAGGTCGAATACTGGGCGGTCACGATCGAGAAGATGCAACTGCTCATGGCGGTCATCGACAACCAGCTCGTGCTCAGCGCCGCACCGGCCGCGGTCAGCGACGAGGTGCGCAAGCAGTTGCTCGGCATCACGCGCCCGGCCAAAGCGTTCGACATCGGAAACCTCGCAACCCTGAACAAGCGCTACGGCTATACGCCGTACAGTTCGGGCTACCTCGACGTGGTGCGTCTGGTCGATTTCCTCGGCGACGCGGACGACCCGCTGCGGCGCGAACTCTCCGGCGCCGTGTTCGGCGAGGCGCTGCCGGCGATGGATCCGACCTGCAAGGCCGAAGCACGCTCGATCGCGGCGAAATTCCCGCGCATCGTCGTCGGCTATACGGAACTCGCGCCCAAGCGCATGACGATCCACATGCAGCTGGAGATCGAGCCGGCTCTCGCGAAGGATTTCGCCGCGAGCCTGGGCGCGGCACCGGGCACCGGCACCCCGTCGGAAGGCCTCGTCGATTTCTCGCTGTCGCTGCCGGTGCTCAAGCAGAAGACGTTCTGGCTCAAGCAGGCCAAGGCCGTCGTCGATCAGCCCTATGCCTGCGCCGATCTGGCCGATCTCAACCAGAGCTTCGCAAAGTTCAAGCAGAGCCTCGACACCACGATTCCGCCGCCGGCCAGCGATCTCGCCGGCCTGCGCGTCATGCTGAGCAAGCTGGACTTCGCCGCCGGCATGGACAAACCGGAGATCGGCGGCAAGATCGTCGTCGCGCTCAACAACCCGGCCGGCGCGGTCGCGATGGCGCAGCTCGCGCTGCCGAGCCTCAAGGACGTCAAGCTCACGTCCGACGGCAAGCCCGTCGCGCTGCCGCCGGCCGTCGCGCCGCCGCCGGCACCGCCGATGTTCCTCGCGATGAACGATCGCGCGCTCGCCGTCTCGGCCGGAACGGGTGAAGAGGCGACCCTGAGCGCGTTCCTGACCGCACCCGCGGCCAACGAATCGATGTTCATGCGCATGCATTTCACCGGCGCCATGTACGCGCGCCTCGGCGGCGTGTTCGACGTGATGGCGCCGCTGATTCCCGAAGAACAGCGTGCGGACATCGAC
>CAMLSI010000150.1 GCA_946482585.1 uncultured Lysobacteraceae bacterium | reverse complement strand
CGTCCGAATCCTTTTCGGGCAGCTCCTCGACCTGGCCCTCGACGCGCACCTGCACGCCCTCGCGCAGATGCTTCCAGTGCAGGCACAGCGCGACCAATGAGTTGGCCGCGATTTCCTGGCCTTTGGCGCTGGTATGGTTCGTGAAGAAACGCAGGCCGTCGGGGCCGGTGCCCTTGAGCAATACGATGCGCGAATGCGGCCGACCGCTCGCATCGACAGTGCTGAGATTCATCGCGGTCGGTTCGGGGTCGGCGCCTGCGGCCGCTTCGGCCAGCAATGCGTCGAGTTCGGCAAGCACTTCGGGGCTGAGCGTCACGATACGGCGTCCGGCGGAAAATCCGGATGCTACCACGCAGTCTTCACGCCGCCGTGCCGGCCGTCTGCACCACGCGCGCGAACTGGACGAAGTCGAGCGGCTTGGTCAGATAGTGATCGGCGCCTGCGGCGAGCGCGGCCGCGCGCGCGGATTCCGTCGCATTGGCGGAAACCGTGACTATGCAGCCTTTGAAACCTTGTGCTCGCAGCTGGAACACGGCCGCATTGCCCGACAGCCCGGGCAGCTCGACGTCGACGAGAACGAGATCGGGCGCCTCGGCCGCGACCGCCGCTATCGCCTGGGCGACGTTCGACGCGAGTCGCGTGCGCATGCCGAGATCGCCGAGCAGCACGTCGAGCAGCGCGGCCACGTCGGGATCGTCGTCGACGATGAGCGCGGACAGGCTGCGCCGGTGCGTTGCCGGCGCAGGCTGCGGCAGGCCGTTCGCGACCAGTGGCGGCAACCCGACGCGGAACGTGCTGCCCTGCCCCGGCGCCGACTCGAGATCCAGAGTCCCGGACATGCGCTCGACGAGCCGCTTGACGATGGACAGGCCCAGACCGGCTCCGCGCGAACCGTGCTGTGCGCCGCGGTTGAACGGCTTGAACACCTTCGCACGCGACGCGGCATCGATGCCGAGTCCGGTGTCTCGCACCTCGAGCCGCAACAGGCCATTTTCCCAGCCCAGATGCGCGCGCACGTAACCGGCCGGCGTATAGCGCAACGCGTTGGACAGAAGATTGATGGCGACCTGGCGCAGCTTGACCGCATCGAACATCGCCTCTGCGGGCGGCGCGGTGCCCGCGTCGACGACGAGCGCGAGGCCTTTTTCCGCGGCCAGCGGCCGGAACATCGCATCGAGATCGGCGACGAGCGCGTCGAGATCGAGACTGACCGGATCGAGCAGGCTGTCGCCGGCCTCGCCGCGGCCGTACTCGAGCAGGTTCTCGGCCAGCGCAAACAGATAGCTCGCATTGCGGCGCAATGCCGACAGGGATTGATGACGCGCGCTCTCGCCGTCGCGCTCGAGCAGGTGCAGGTAGCCGAAGATCGAAGTCAGCGGCGTGCGGAAATCGTGGCTCAGGGTCGCGAACAGCGCGTTCTTGAGCGCATTGGCCTCTTCGAGCCGCGCGCGCTGCTGTTCGAGTTCACTCTTGATCCGGCGCAGCCGTGCGAGCGTGCGCGATTTCTCGATGCCGGCCAGGGTCGCGTCGTTGCCGAGCTGCTGTTGCACCTGCGTGCGGCCGTGCTCGTCGCTCGCATCGAGCAGCAGCAGATGAAACCGGTCGCCGTCGGGAACCAGATGCACGTGCGCATGGCATCCGCCGGCGAGTTCGACGAACGGCAGGTCCTGCGGCTGGTCGTGCGGCAGGCCGAGGAACAGGTCCTGCAACTGCTGCACCAGCGTATGCGGCGCATCCGCGTCGAGGCCGTGGCGCGCGGTGTCGCCATGCACGTCGACGAGCTGCCAGTCCGCATCGAAGGTGAGCAGCAACGGCCGCGCACGCGCGCGCAGCAGTTCGTCGAGATAACGCTCGACCGCGTCGGGCATCGTCATGGCGCGAGCATCCGGGCAAGTTCGGCGAAACCGGCTTCGACGCCGTCGCCGCTGAGCGCACTGGTTTCGAACACGGTGAGCGTGCGGCGGATTTCCTCGAGCACGGCCGGCGGGACTTCCCAGCGATCGACGAGGTCGAGCTTGTTGACGAACAGTACGCAGACCGGATCGGCGATGACGTCGCGCGCCTGCATGGCGAGGTTCAACGCCGCGCGCAGGCTCGCTTCACGCGTGCCGTCGGCGACCAGGATCAGTCCGCTCGCCCCGCGCAGATAGTTCTTGTTGACGCTGTCGAGCGCGGCCTTGCCGGCGATGTCCCAGATCACGAGCTTGAGATCGATGCCGCCCGGCAGGGGGTTGACGCGGCTGTCGACCTTCACGCCGACCGTGGTCAGGTATTTCTCGGAAAACGTATTGCGCACGTAGCGTGCGACGAGACTGGTCTTGCCGACGCCGAAGTCGCCGAGCATGCAGACCTTGCGTGCGATGTCGCTCATTCGTCCTCCGGCGGCGCGGCGTCGAACCGAAGGCTCGCGGCGCGCGCGCCGATGATAGGCCGATTCGGCGCCGTATCGTCGGCCGCGCGTACGAGCGCCTCGGCTAATCCGGCGTCGCGCAGCCGGTCGCAGAGCCATTGCGCCCGGCGTTCGCGCAGGCCGAGGTTGGTCGACGTGGAGCCGGGTTCGTCATTGTGGCCGAAGCACTGCAGGCGCAGCGGACGGTCCAGCTGCGGCGCGAGCACGGCCAATCGCTGCACGGCGGCGACGAGACCCTGCAGTTCGGCCGGATCGCGCGGTTCCAGCTCGCGCACGAAATGCACGCGCTGATCCGGCAGCGCGTCGGCGAGGCGCTGCCATTCCGCGCGCAGCGCCGCGGCGGGGTCGTCGGCGGCCTGGAGCAGCGAGGTATCCAGCGCGACGAGGCCGACGACGCGTTCGGCATGACGCCTGGCCCCGGCGATCCAGGCGGCGTCGGCCGTGCCCTGCAGGCTCGCGACACCCGAATGGACGCTGGCCTGCACACCGGACGGCAGGTCGAGCTCGCGCCGGACACGCTGCAGCACGACAGGATCGTCGGTCGAGACGAACCCGCGCAGCGCCAGACGGATGTCGACCTCGGCCGGCAGCAATTCGCGCAGCGCGGGCTCCGGCGGCTCGGCATCGGCATCGATGAGCCCGACCACGCGGACTTCGCGGCCGATGCGGCCGTCGACGCGATCCAGATGCAGGCCGGGCCAATTCGCGAGGCGTTGCGCCACCGCGTCGAGCCGCTGCTGCCAGACCCATTCGCGCCACTGCCACCCTGCCAGCAGGCCGCCCGCGAGCAGGACCAGCACGACCAGCGGCCAGCTTCGCGGCGTGCCGTTCGAGGCTGGGGTCTGCTCGGCCGCGGCCGCGTCGATGCGATCGAGGCGCAGATGCGCGGCGAGCGCCGCACTGTCGGCGGCCGACTCGTCGAGCTCCAGGTGGATCTGTTCGAGACGTTCGTACAGCACGGCGCGCAATGCCGCGGACGGCGTGCCGCGCAGAAAGACCGCGAGGTTCGCGTGCGGCCCCGGCAGCACCCAGACCAGGTGTTCGCCGACAGTCGCGGAATCGAGGCTGCCGCCCTCGCCGCCACCGACCGAATCGCGCACGAAGTCGCCGATCGCGGTGAGCATGCCGGCGATCGCGTCCGCATCGAGATCGGGCAGCTCCGGCGCCGACACCCGCGCCAGCACCAGGCCGTTGTCGCGGTCGATCAGGAACAGGTGGTCGATGCGGTAACGCAACGAGTGGCGCAGGACGACCTGCGCATACGGAATGCCGGTGCGCCACGACTCCAGACGCCAGCGCAGGCCGCGCGGCGTGAAGCTCGATTCGAGCGCACGGTTGAAGTTCTCGGTGAAATCGCGCAGCGCTTCGGCGATCGCCTTGCGGATCGCCGGACCGATCACCGGAAAGAGCACGTCGACGATGCGCCGGCGCTGCGATTCGACCGCGGCGGCAAGCGCGTCGGCGACCGGCGTCGTCAGCGCATGAGCGAGACGGCGGCGACCTTCACCGCGCTGCGCACGCAGCAGCAGCGCGGGCAGGTGCTCGGGCAGTTCGGCCTGCGTGGTCTCGAGCGTGGCGACACGCTCGGCATGCGCATTGAGCTCGGCCAGTTCCTCGCCGAGTATGAGTTCCTTCAGGCGCTGATGTTCGCCCACGGCGGGCCGGCGCGATCAGGCGGCGCCGGGAAGATCGAAGTCGCCCTTGAGGCGTAGCGCCAGTTCCGTCATGAGCGCGGCGAGATCTTCGCGGCCGACCTTCTCGCCGCGCAGTTCGTCGCGCGAGCGCGTCAGCGACTGGTTGACGCGACTGCCCTGCTCCTTGAGCGCCGCATCGAGTTCGTTCAGTGCCGCGCGCAGGCGGTCTTCGGCCGCAGAGAGATCGTGGTTCAGCGTGTCGACCGCGCTCGCGAGCTCGCTGCGCTGCGCGCGTGCGCCCTGCAGCAGGCGGGATTCGATGTCGTCGGTCGCCGCGGTGCGGTCGGACACTTCCTGGCGCAGCGCGCGGCTGAGCTTTTCGAGCTGCTCGTCGAGACGCTTGTCGAGCTGCGCGAAACGCCGTTCCTGTTCCTGGCGCAGCGTGTCGAAATCGGCTTCGAGGCGTTCGTTGAGCTCTTGGAAGCGGCGCTCGTAGTCGCGCATCTGGCCGCCGAACAGGATGTCGCGGATCTGGTCGACGTTGCGCTCCGCGCCGTTCGTGTCGGCGGCGGGGTTCTTCTTGTCACTCACTGGCTTCTCCGTCGGCGCCGGTGCGGGCGCACGATCGCGTGTCGACGCGCCGTTCGCGGCGCTGCGGGTATTCGGGACGACTTGCTGACGCTTGCTGGACATGGCCGTGCTCTCCGCGAAGCCCGCACCCCAAGGCGGCGGCCTCAGGCCTGTTCGAGGCGATAGCCGTGCTGGTAGACCGCGGTCAGGCGCCAGCCGTGTTCACCGCCGAGTTCGAGCTTCTTGCGCAACCGGCTCACGTGCGTGTCGACGGTGCGCGTCGATACCTGTGCGCTCATGTTCCAGACGTTTTCGAGCAGCGCATCGCGGCTGACGATACGCCCCTGGCGGCGGAACAGGTAGGTGGCCAGATCGAATTCGCGCTGGGTCAGCTCGATGTCGCGCCCCTCGATCGCGACGCGCCGGCGCATCAGATCGATGTGATACGGCGGGACGCTGAGGTCCGTGCTCGCTTCCGAGTCGACGCCGCGGCGGCGCAGCACCGCAGCGACGCGCGCGAGCAGTTCGGCCTGTTTCGGAGGTTTGACGACGTAGTCATCGCCACCGCTCTCGAGGCCCTTGACGATGTCCTCGTCGAGTGAGCGCGCGGTCAGGAAGATGACGGGAAGTTCGGCGTTGGCGGAATTGCGGATCCATACAAGGACGTCGAGACCGGTCGCATCGGGCAGCATCCAGTCGAGCAGCAGCAGATCGACCGCTTCGATGCCGAGACGGCGACGGAACTCGTTGGCGCTGCGGAACACCCGTGGCGTATACCCGGCGCGTTCGAGCCACAGGGAAATCAGCTCGGCCTGATCGGCATCATCCTCGAGAAAGCCGATGACCACTTCATGCTTGCTCATGCAACGGCTTCCTGCGCAAGCCTCCGGCCCATTCGCCGCTCCTTATTCGACTACGAAGTTCACGCGCATGTTCACCCGCCACTCCTTGACCCGGCCGTCGTCGTCGGTGACGACTTTGATCTCGTTGATCCAGGCGCCCTTGAGGTTCTTCACCGTCGTGGCGACTTTCAGCAGCCCGCTTTGCACCGCATCGTCGATGCCTTTGGACGATGCCGAACTGACTTCGATGACCTTCGCAATGGACATGACAACTCCCTATTCGGGGCCGGCTGGCGGCTTCTGAACGGAAATTCCGTGTTCGTGCGGGTGCGAGTGTAGCAGCATGCACCGGCACTGCCACCGCGACCTTTGGGCCTGCGATTGGCGCATTGCAACATGATGTTTCGAGCCGATCGGCGCCGCGCGCTCAGTCGCCGTGCCGGCGCCGGGAATGCAGCAGCGGCGCGTAACCCGACTCGAAATCCGGATGGCGCAGCCGATAGCCCGACGCGGTCAGGCGCCGGTTGGCGAGACGCTTGTTGCCGACCGCACGCGCGCCGAGCGCCGGCCCGGGCGCGAGCGGCGGCAGGCCGAGCTGGCGCGCGATCCAGTCCTGCACGTCGGCGAGCGGCGCCGGATGGTCGTCGCTGAGGACGTAGCACGATGCGGGGGCGGGCAAGGCGAGCAGATGGACCAGCGCGCCGGCCACATCGTCCACATGGATACGATTGGAAAATTCAGCAGCGCCCGCCGGGCGCCGCGCGCTGCCGTCCAGCACCTGATCGATGAGTCGCGTGCGCCCCGGGCCGTAGATGCCGGAACAGCGCGCGACCACGGCGCCGGCCAGTCCGGCCAGACGCGCCTCGGCATCGAGCAGTTGGCGGCCGTTGAACGCGAGCGGCTCGCAGGCCGTGTCCTCGTCGATCCAGGCGCCGCCGTGCTCGCCGTAGACCGCACTCGACGAAACGAACACGAAACGTCGCGGCGACGCGCGCCGCTGCAGCGCATCGAGCAAGTGCGCGAGGCCATCGACGAACAGACCGCGATACGCGGCTTCGTCGCGACGTCCCGGTGCGGGCAGGAATACGACATCGACGATGTCGTCGGGCAATGCGCGCAGGCTGACCGGATCGGTCAGGTCGGCGCGCAACGGCTGCAGCGGTTCGGGCAATGCCGCATCGCTGCGGCGCAGCCCGTAGACGCGCCGGCCGGCCGCGGCGAGCGCGAGTCCGGCGCGGACGCCGACATCGCCGCACCCCGCGAGCAGCACGGCACCGGCCGTGTTCACGCAGCGGCCTCGGTCGCCGGCGGTTCGGGCGGCGGCACGGCGGCGGCAGGTCGCGGCAGGTAGCGCAGCCAGAGCAGGAACATCACGAGCGCATCGAGCACGATCAGCGCCTGCCAGATATAGCTGTGGAACCATTCGAACCAGACCGAGTTCCACTGATGCAGGTAATACAGGCTGATGATGCGGACGAGATTCAGCGCCTGGATCGCGAGCGTGCCGAGCGCGATGCCGATGAGCTTGTGCGTGAAGCGCGCCGGAAACGCGATCATCGCCGAGACGAGAATGATCACCGCCTCGATGCCGTTGCAGACGCGCTCGATCGAGACGGCCAGTCCCGTGCTGATGCTGATGATGATCTTGCCCTGCGAAATCGCGTCGCCGCCGAACAGTCCGATCAGCTTGGCGGAGATGCCCGCCAACAGCGCGTTGAACGGATCGACGAAATGAACCTCGACGACGGTCAGCACGTCGAGCGTGAACAGGACGAGCAGCGACGTGATGAAAATGGCGAGGAAACGAAGCATGGCGGGAATTGCAGCGCGGGGAGGCCGCCGTAGCTTAAGCGAGAACCGGAGGGAAAGCGTCCTGCCCGGATTCGCGGGCCGTCGCCGCCGGGCTTTTCGCTGCGGGTTCACCGTCATTTCGCCGCCGATCACTCGCGTGCATATGCGCTGAGCTCGCCTCGACCTGCGTGCTAGCATCCGGCGCATGAATCCCGCACCCAACTTGTTCCTGATCGGCCCGATGGGTGCCGGCAAGACGACGATAGGCCGGCGCATCGCCGAGCAGTTGCAGCTGCCGTTTCACGACCTCGATCACGTGATCGAGGAACAGACCGGCGCGACCATTCCGCTGATCTTCGAGCTCGAGGGCGAAGCCGGATTCCGCCGGCGCGAATGCGCCGCGCTCGATCAGATGACCGCGCTGCAAGGCGTCGTGCTCGCGACCGGCGGCGGCGCGGTGCTCGATGCCCGCAACCGCGAGCTGCTCGCGTCGCGCGGCTTCATCGTCTATCTCGAAACCGCCGTCGATATCCAGCTCGCGCGCCTCGCGCGCGACCGCAAGCGTCCGTTGCTCGCCGCGCCCGACCGGCGCGAAAGACTCGAGCAGATGGCCGCGCTGCGCAACCCGCTCTACTCCGCCATTGCCGACATGACCATCCGCTCCGAACACGAACACGCCGCACAAGTCGCCGCCGACCTGCATGCGCGCCTGCAACAGGAATGGCGCCGCTCGTCCGCGCCGGCGGCCGCATGAGCGACCTGCGCGAACTCGACGTCGCGCTCGGCGCGCGCAGCTATCCCATCTGGATCGGTCGCGGCATCCTGCACGACGCCGCACGCTGGCGCCGCGCGATCCGCGGCCGCCACGTACTCGTCGTCAGCAACGCGACCGTCGCGCCGCTGTATCTCGACGCGGTGGTCGCGGGACTCGAAGGCCTGCAGCACGCGAGCCTCGTGCTGCCCGACGGCGAACAGCACAAGACGCTTGCCAGCTGCGGCGAAGCGCTCAATGCGCTGGCCGCGCTCAAGGCCAATCGCGATGCCTGCGTGATCGCACTCGGCGGCGGCGTGATCGGCGATCTCGCCGGCTTCGCCGCGGCCTGCTGGATGCGCGGCATCGATTTCCTGCAGATTCCGACGACCCTGCTCGCACAGGTCGATTCCTCGGTCGGCGGCAAGACCGGCGTGAACCTGCCCGCGGGCAAGAATCTCGTCGGCGCCTTCCATCAGCCGCGCGGCGTCGTGATCGACACCGACACACTCGCGACGCTGCCCGAACGCGAATACCGTTCCGGCCTCGCCGAAGTCGTCAAGTACGGCGCGATCGGCGACGCCGCGTTCTTCGACTGGCTCGAACGCCATGCCGACGCGCTGGCCGCGCGCGACAGCGACGCGGTCGCCGAAGCCATCGCACGCAGTTGCCTGCACAAGGCCGGCGTGGTCGCGCGCGACGAACGCGAAGACGGCGAGCGCGCGCTGCTCAATTTCGGCCACACCTTCGGGCACGCGCTCGAAACCGCATCGGGTTACGGCCACCTGCTGCACGGCGAGGCCGTCGCGATCGGCATGCGGCTCGCGGCACGGCTGTCGAGCGACCTCGGCCGCGCCCCCGCGGCCGACGCCGACCGGCTCGAACGCCTGCTGCGCCGGGTCGGCCTGCCCGTCGAACTGCCGGCGGGCAGCGACGCGGCCGCGCTGCTGCAGCTCATGTACCTCGACAAGAAGAACCTCAGCGGCCACCTGCGTCTGATTCTCTGGCGCGGCATCGGCGCGGCCGAGATCGTGCCCGACGTGACCGACACTGCCATCCTGCACCGCCTGCGCAGCGGTTGAGCGAGGCCGCTACAATCCCCGTCCATGCGCATCTACATGCAAACCCAGCCGGCCGCTGCCGAGTCGCCGCGCTACTACGAAATCGTGCTGCAACAGGACCTGCTCGGTGGCTGGACGCTCTATCGCGAATGGGGCCAGCAAGGCGGCCGCAGCAGCAGCAAGCGCGAGGTCTATCTCGAACGCGACGATGCGCTGAATGCCTTTGCCCAGGCACGCGACGCCCAGGTCAAGCGCGGCTTCCGCGTCGTGTTCAGTCAGGGACTGGAGGCGCCGCATGTACGCTGAACCGCATCGCCTTGCGCTGCTGCTGCTCGCCGCGCTGACCGCAACGGCGGCACGAGCCGCCGACGAACAGGTCTTCGAACCGGGCAGCAAGCACGTCTGCGTGCCGGCCGCGAGCGGCGAAGGCTGGGACTGCCGCTCCACCGACGCGACGCCGCCCGTACCGGCCGAACCGGAAAAGAAATCGCGCGAGCCGCGCCTGCGCAGCAGCAGCCAGATTCCCGACGAAGCACCCCGGGCCGACACCGAAACCGCGCCGCCTGCGCCTGCGCCGGCCGGCGTCGAGCGGCCCGCGGCTGCCGCGCCGACGGCGCCGCCCGCCGTCACCGCCCCACCGCCGGCCGCGGCAGCGCCGCGCGCGAGTCCGCGCAACGTGCCGCACTATCTGCTGGCCCCGGAAGCCCGCGCATCGGCCGCATCGGCGCCCGCCGCCGCGCCGACGGCGAGCGCCGCGCCCGCCGCGCCGCGAAGCGCGCCGCCGGCGCCGGCGGCAGCACCGGCCGCCATCGAATCGCCGGCACCGCGGACGAGCGCGTCGACGGCGCCCGCACGCGAAGCACCCGCGCGGACAGCACCTGCCGCCGCGCCCGAACCCGTCCGTACGGCACCCGCCAGTCCACCGTCCCCCGAACCCGTCGTCGCAGCGCCCGCGGCGGCGCCGGCGCCCGAACCGCCGCGTGCCGCGCCGCCGGCGCCGGCCGGTCCCGCACCATCGGCGCCGGTCGCACGCGACACGGCGCTGCTCGGCGCGACCGAATTCCGCCGTCTCGGCGACAGCCGCTACGTGATCGAACTCGCGAGCGGCAACAGCCGCGACGCGGTCGAAAGCGAAGCCGGCGCGCCGACACGCGGCGAGGTCTACCTGCTGCCGCTCACGCGCGACGGCGAAGCCTGGTATGTCGCGGTCTGGGGCGACTTCGAGTCCGTCGATGCCGCGCGCAGCGCGCGTGCCGAAGCGCTCGCGGGCGGCGCGTCGCGCGTCGGCTGGCCGCGCCGCGTCGGTCCGCTCAAGCAGGAACTCGGCCGCTAGACGTGTCCGGCACCGCAACCTTCGTGCACCGCGGCTTCACGCACCCTTTTTCGTTTCGAGTCGACCCATGAACAACGATCGTTTCCTGCGCGCCCTGCGCTGCGAGCCCGTGGACTGCACGCCCGTATGGCTGATGCGTCAGGCCGGCCGCTACCTGCCGGAATACCGCGCCACCCGTGCACAGGCCGGCAGCTTCATGGCGCTGTGCACGAATCCGGAACTTGCCTGCGAGGTCACCCTGCAGCCGCTGCGACGCTTCGCGCTCGATGCAGCCATCCTGTTTTCCGACATCCTCACGATTCCCGATGCGATGGGGCTCGGCCTCCACTTCGCCGACGGCGAAGGCCCGAAATTCCGCAA
>CAMLSI010000149.1 GCA_946482585.1 uncultured Lysobacteraceae bacterium | reverse complement strand
GGTCGAGATCGAGCGCGTCGAAGAACGTCAGCGTGCCGACGTGGTAGTCGGCGCCCTTTTCCGGCTGCGTGCTCTCGGGCAGTTCTAGATACACGTGATAGAGCACTTCGGGCTGCATCTGCGCCCGCAGCTTGCTCAGCACCAGGAACACACGCTGCTCCTTCGGCGCCGCCTGCAGGCGCTGCGTCAGGGGCTGGGCGGATTCCTGCGTGCCGGCCGTGTCGAGCTGTACGCGCACCGGTTTGGCGCCGAGCGCGACGCCGCTGTCCGCGCTGACGCGCGCCGCCCGCTGCGGCTTGCGCGAGGCCACGTCGCCGGCTGCGGCGGCAGGCGCCTTGCCGGGTTTGGGCTCGAGCCGATCATAGGAATAACCGAGCGTTTTGATGTCGAAATAGTCCGAGACCTTCGCAACGACACGATTGCCTTTCGGATCGGCGAACACGAAGGTGTCGTCGTTCCACGGCGCTTTCGGATTCACGCCGCCGTTCGCGTTCCAACTGGCCCAGAGCCGGTCGATGTTGCAGTGATGCAGCCAGAAGATCGGATCGCGCGCGGCCCAGGGCACCGCCCCCATGTTTTCGCGATTGCCGGTCAACACGTGCACGTTGCCGTGCAGGCCGGAATCGAGCGCGAGGCAGAACCCCTGCAGCGCGCCGCTCGGCGAGTACTGCGCCTGGGTCAGCGCCTGCAGGCCCAGCGGATCGTCGGGCTGTCCCTGGTCGATGGGCTGCCCCGCGTTGGCGAGCCGGTTGCGTTCGGCCACGTAGAGCGGACCGTAGACCGGATCGTCCTTCTTCAGGAAGGGATCCGGCAGCACGCCGTGAGTCGGGCCGCTGACCGAGTAGTTCCAGTACGGGAGCGTGAAGTCGTCGTGCTTGCTGACGGCGCGGATGATGTTCTCGAAGGCGAGCACGAACATGCGGTGCCATGGCAGGAAAAGATTTTCGTTCTGGCCGCTGTGCGCCTGGCAGGTATTCCACATCGCGAGCGCGAGATCCTTGTGTGCGCTCGGACCGGTACCGAAGACACGGTTGATCTCGGCGCTCTTGGTCGTCGATCCCTTGACGAAGTGCGTATACCACTGGAACGTCCAGTTGCTCGGGTCCGTGCCTGCGAGCGCCTGCATGCTCTTCACCGCACCGGCATAGATCTTCAGCATTTCCTGGCCTCTGGTACTGCGCGCGTCGTAACGCACTCGCGGCCCCTGCGCGCCGGCGTACTTGAGCAACCAGAAAGAAAGCGGAACGGCAGCGGCGCCGCGAACGAAGTCGCGACGGGAAATCGTGGTCATGACGTTCTCCCCTTACTGCGATGTCGACGAATGATGGTAAAACGCCACAGGTATACACTCACGCAATGCCAACTTCAACACGCGACCGGGGAGGCGGCCGATCACTGCGCGACGAGGGAAATCCTGCCGATGCCGACCTTCGCATCGGCCGACGCCGCGGCGTCGGGCACGAAGCGTACGGCAATGCCACCGCCGCGACCGGCGAGCTCGCGCAGCGGGGCCGTGACGACGAAGCTGCGCTGCGCGGTCGCGCCCTCGGTGTGGGAGACGCCGAACACGCTGAAGCTGCCCACGCTCGCGGCCGGCGCCGATGTCGCCGTGCCGACGAGCTCCACGCGATACAGCGCGCCGGGGTCCACGTCGACGCGCAGGCCGTCGACGACGAGGTGGACCTCGTGCCCGGGGGTGAGGGCGGCGAGGCGCCGGCGCAGCGGTTCGATCTCGGCTGACGTCACCAGCGGCACGGTCACGGCGGAACGGCACAGCACGACGGTTGTCGTCGCGACTGCGAGAACCCCGGCGGGCGGCTCGGCTTGCGACATGGCAGGCTCCTGCGCGACCAGCGCGGCGGCGAGCAGCGCACCCCGCGCCAGGGACGACCCGATGCGCGACAGCGGCCGGCGATCGACTGAGGTCATGGCGGACTCCTCCGTCGCTCGGGCGGCAGAGCCCGCCGGCAGCGACCATGAGCGGTTCTACCCGCTGCGACGTGCGACCGCAAACCATGCGCGAAAAATCCTGACGCGTTTACAAGCGCCCGCGCGCACCGGTAAAACGTTCTCGGGGCAAATGCCGTCGGGAGGCGGGGTTCATGATTTACCTGTTGTTCGTCGCCGTCGCGGTCGTCCTGGTCGGGCTTGGCGTCTGGCTCGGGCGCCGGCAGCCGCGACCGTCGACCACGGGCCAGGCTCAAGGCGGCGGCAACGAGGTCGACGACGACCTGCGCGGCGTATTCGTGGCCGAGGTCAGGTCCGAAATCGGCAATCTGCGCCGCAACCTGATGCTGTGGAAGGCCGCCCCCGCCAACCTCGGCCGCGTCATGCCGTTGCGGCGCTCGTTCCATACGCTCAAGGGCAGCAGCCGCATGGTCGGGGTGCCCACGCTCGGCGATTTCAACGCCCGCTTCGAGCGCCTGCTCGATCGCGTCATCGACAAGTCGCTGGTCCCGGACGCCGCGGTCGTCGCCGTGGTCGAGCAGGCCGTTGCGGCGCTGCCCGAACTGCTGGCCCAGTTCGAAGGAACGCGCACTCCGCGCGCGGATATCGGCGCGATCATGAAAACCGCGGACCGTCTGATCAAGAGCGAACGCGCCGTCGTGCGACCGCTCCGTCCCACCACCGATGCGATCGATCCCGGCGCGGCTGCACAGGCGGTCCGGGCCGTACGCACGGCCGCCACGCGCGACACCGTATTGCCGCCTCGCCCCGCCGCTCGCGACACCGATAACGATTCGAACTGAGCGGTCCGAAGCCGCCTCGGGCGGACCTGTCCCGCGCCCCGTTTGCGCCGACGAACGGCCGTGCACGCCTATTGCATAGCGCTACCGCGGCGACCGTATGATCGGTGCAGCCTCCATCGAAGACCACGACGACGATGGACCGGCCGCACCGACGCGGCGATGTCGAGCCGAGGAAGCGTCGATCGGCGCAGGCAACAAGAAACGTGTACTTGTTCGCATTGTTTACAGCGAAACAGTCCGAACGCCCCGCATTCGAGCAGGTGGACCGAGATGCCATTGCCGTACGCCGATTCGCCGCATGCTCAGCCGACTTCGGCGCTGGACTGCCGATGAAAATTCTCGTCACCGGCTCTGCAGGGCGCATCGGCCGCGCCATCTATGCACGCCTGCTGCGCGATCACGAAGTCGTCGGTCTCGACCGGACGCCCGCGTCGACGGTCGATCTGACCGGCGACCTCGGCGATCCATTCCTGTTGCGGCGCGCCGTACGTGGTGTCGACGCGATCGTGCATACGGCCGCGCTGCACGCGCCGCACGTGAACGTCAGCCCCGACGCCGAATTCGAACGCATCAACGTGCACGCGACGGCAACGCTCGCCCAGATGGCCCTGGATGCCGGCGTGTGCCGTTTCGTGTTCACGAGCACGACCGCGCTGTATGGTGCCGCGAGCCGCAGCCCGGCGCGCGCCGTCTGGGTCGACGAAGCGCTGGCGCCGCGACCGACCGTGATCTATCACCGCAGCAAGGTTGCTGCCGAAGCCGCACTGGCCAAAGTTGCGCAGCGGGGGCTGTGTGTCACGGCGCTGCGCATGTCGCGCTGTTTTCCGGAACCTGCGCCGCTGATGGCCGCATATCGGCTGCATCGCGGCATCGACGTGCGCGACGTCGCCGAGGCTCACGCACTGGCGCTGCAGCGCGATACGCCGGGCATGCAGGTCTATGTCGTTTCCGCAGAGACGCCGTTCGTCGCCGACGACCTCGAAGAACTGTTGCACGATGCGCCTTCCGTACTGCGCCGACGCGCGCCGGCGCTCGTCGAAGCCTTTGCCGCACGCGACTGGCCGCTGCCGCGCGCAATCGATCGAGTCTATTCCGCGGCAGCCGCGCATGCCGGCCTGGGCTGGCGGCCGCGCTACGGCTTCGACGAGGTGCTGCGGCTCTATGACGCCGAGTGTCCGGAAGTGTTGCCGCCCGCGGCGACGCCCGCGACGGCCTGAACGGTCGTCGCGGCGAACGAACGCTTATTCGGCGGCCGCGGCGTCCGGTTTTGCGCGACGCGTGCGGCGCGCGCGAACGGGTTTGTCCGTCGCTGCCGACTCGCGCGCCTTGCGGCCGCGCGCCGGTTTCTTCTCGCTCTCGGCCGCTTCGAGTTTCGCGCGTACCGCTTTCTTGCCGAGCGAACGCAGTTCGGCAAGCTGCGCGACCTGTGCCGCGCGCGGCGTGGATTTCTTCTGTTCCCAGTTGTAGATCGACTGCCCGGTCACGCCGAGCAGACCGGCCAGTTCGGCGGCGGAGAGTCCGAGCCGGACACGCAACGACTTCAGTCCCTTCGATACGAACCGCGTCTGCTTTTCGGGCAGCGCCTCGACCGCATCCTTGGCCTTGGCGCCGCGCTTGGCCAGCGCGCCGACGCGACGCTCGGATTCCTGCAGCTTGCGCTTGAGCGCCGCGATTTCCTTGCGATAGGCCGCGGAAGCCTTGCGCAGCGGCTCGAGATGTTTGCGCATTTCCTTGCGGCACAAACGGGAAATTTCTTCCTTGAACGCAGTCGCGATATTCGGCATGGCTGTCTCGCTGGCAGTGGCAGATGAAAACAACTGATAGTAAACGCAAAAAGACGTGAATGTCTCGCATGGCGCGCGCCATGGTGCATTTGCGCGACGACGACGAATTCGGTATCGACAGGGCAGCGACCGACCGGACCTGCACGAAACTTCCCGCACGAAGCGGCGATCCGGGCAACGCACGCACCGGGGCAAATCCAAATAAGCATCGCGTCCGACTTTGGGTCCGGCCTGCCGCCTGGACGACCGACACACACCGGCGCACGGTCGTGGCGACAACGGTCGCAGGTTGCGATTCGTCGTCACGGACCGGCGCCGTTGGTGACGTGGGTTTTTGTATTTTTGCGGCCTGCACGATCCATCGAACGCCAGGCATGGCCTTCGTTCGCCTCGCGCTACACCGCCAGCGCCTTCTCGAAGATCGCGACCTCAGCGCCGTCGTGCATGACGGTTTCGCGTTCTCGCCAGCCGCGGCGCCGCAACAAGCTCGCGGCCGAAGAGGTCGCGCTGTAGATTCGCGCAAAACCGCGGCGACGCGCTTCGTCTTCGAGCCCGGCAATCAATGCGGTGCCGATGCCCCGGCCGCGCAGTTCCGGCTTGACGAGACCGGCACTCGCCCAGGGACTGAGCGCCTCGAAACCGTGGAAGGCATCGCGTTTCAATGCGGCAATGCCGCAGAGTTCATCGCCACGCACGGCGATCAGGGCCACGGGCAATTCGCTGCCGTGTGCGAAGGCGGCCAGATCCGCCGCGGCGTCGCCGATACCGGCAGGGCCGTAGTAGTCGGCCCATTCGGCCTCGAACCAGCGTCGCAACTCCGCCAGGTGTCGCGGCTGCGTCGCGAGTGCGACGATACGCAGCGGTACGGCCTCAGCGCTTCCCATCGACGCGACGACCTTCGCGTGCATTCAGCGGGACGGATTCCACCTGGAGCTCCACATTGTCGGGCAACACGATGCGAAGATGCGTGAGCCGGAACGCGTGATGCATGCTGCGCCATTCGCGACTCTCGAGCACGAGCACATCGCCGTCGCGCGTCGCGACGAACCGCATCTGCGCATCCTCGATGCGCTCGGGTTTTTTCTGGACGCCGTGATAGCCGACGCTGTCGTAGATGGCGGCAATGTCCAGCACCACCGTATCGGCCGTCTTCGCGGTCTGCGTCGCGCGCTGCGGGCAGTAGCACCGCACCACCACGCGCTTCGCGCCATCGAGAGGCACGGTCTGTTCCAGCATACCGCTGACCGAAATGTCGTCGGCGGTCTGCGCGCGCGCCGCCGGCGGCAGCAGCGCGGGAAGGATAGCGAACAGCAAACCTCCGGGCTTCATCGTGATCTCCTTGTCGGAGAGGCGACCCTGCCCGAACAGACCGGTTCCGCGCAACGCGCTATCGATCGCCGAATTCGCCCTGACGCAAACGCTCGAGGGTCTCGGCGAGCACGCGCTGTTTCTCCTCGCCCTCGGCGATCTGTTCCGGCGACAGCCCCGCGGCACGTGCACGGCGCAGGTCGCGATCCAGATCGTTGAGCGCGATGACCGCTTCCTGCTCGAAGGCGCGATAGAGCTTAGCCTGGCCGCGCCGTTCGTAGCGCCGGTAGGCGGCCGGATCGGCGAGCTCCGCGGCGCTCGCACGCTCGACCGGCGTCGAACTCGCGATGATCGGCGGACTGCGTTCGTCGCCATTGCGCAGCGCGTCGGCGAGACGACGCGCGGCGTCGGGATCGACGACCGGCGGCGCGCCCGCGCCAGTACCCACGGCACCGACGAAACTGCCCGCCCCCCGCGCCGACGGCGCGCGATCCGCTCCGTCCACCGCGAGCGCTGCGTACGAGGCACCCGGCCGCGACGGCAACGCCATGTCGGTCGGGCGCGAAGCGCCCTCTCTCGGCGCCGATGCTGCGGCGGCATCCGGCGACCCGGTATCGCCGGCGCTGCGGCCGGCGAGCGATGTCGCCGCCGGGTTCCACGAGACCGCAGCGATGATCAGCAAGACGAATACGACGGCAGGTACCGCGTGTCGGGAGTCCGGCTTCATGGCGATGACCTCCGTGCTGCGGCTGTGCCGGCGTAGCGCACCGTGGTCGCGCGCAGCTCCGCCTGCCGCCGTGCGTCGAACGCCGCACGCGCTTTCTGCTCGGCAATCGCGCGCGAGGCGAGATAGCGCACGGTTTCCGAATCAGCCGCGAAATAGCCGGTCTGTTGCTCGTCGACGCGCACGATCTCCCACTGCGCAGGCGCGTTCGCCGAGACCGGTTCGCGTACCGGTGCGCCGTTGCGCCCTGGCGGCTGTGCGAATACGAGCGCAGTGAACCAATCGGCTTCGCTACGCCGCGCGATCCAGCCGAGTTCGCCGCCGCCGGCACGATCCGGTGCGACGGAATAGCGCCGCGCCAGTTCGGCGAAGTTGCTGCCGTCCTTGGCCAGCGCCGCGGCGACGCGTCGTGCCGTCGCCTCGTCGGCGACGCGGATGTGGCGTGCGCGCACGCGCTCGATGCGGCGGAATTGCTCGCGATGCGCGGCGTACCAGGCGGCGACTTCGGCCGGCTGTACCGCGCGGCGCAGGCCGTCGAGATACGCGTTGCTGTCGTGCATGTCGGCGCCGAGGCCGTAGTGTTCGCGCAGGCCGCGCGCGTATTCGCGATCGAGCAGGTTGCGCCGCAGCTCGGCGACCGCATCGGCGCCGATCGCGTTCTGCGCCCATTCCTGCACGAGCAGCGAGGCGACGCGCGCCTGCGCCTGCGCGGCGAGAAAATCGCCATCGAGCCGATGCAGGCTCATGCGCCCCTGGACGTTCTGGCGCGCGTAGACGTCGGCAAGACTCAACGATTGTTCGCGTCCGTCCAGCGTGCGATAGCGAACCACGGTCAAGACCCGAGCCTTGCGCTCGGCAGCCGCATCGAGTGCGTAGTCGAGACGGATCTGCGCCGGATCGCCGTGCACGTCGCGCAGCTGCGCCGCGGTCGGTGCCGGCGTCGCGATCAGCGCGTGTTCGAGCGAGTCGCCGATGCGCGCGGTCAGGGCGGCATCGATCTGTTCGCGGAACACGGCGCGCAGTACACCGGTCAGCTTGTCGTCGGCACTGACTTCGGGGGCGAAAGCCACACGGCGGTCGGGAAACAAGTCGTCGCGCGTGAACTTCGCCGCCGCGTAGCGCGCGAGCGCGCGTTGCTCGACGACGTCGGCGAACACCTCGCCGCTCGTGACTTCGACGCCTTCCAGCGCGCGATAGCGTTGCAGCACCGCGATCGCGCTGCGGCCGACGCGCAGTCCGTCGATGTCGGCCACGGCGGCGTCGGCGCCGAGCGGCAACGCCGGCAGCGCCGACGCCGCGCGCGCGCTCGCCGGCGCCGGGCTCGCCGATTCATGCGCACGCGCGAACGCGGTGAAAAAAATCAGCAGCAGCGCGACTCCACGCCGCGCGCGAACGCGCGACGTGGAATGGCTGGCGCCGGATGCCTGCGCGCTCAATGCGTCGCCACGCGCAGCGCGGCGCAGTCGAGCACGACCACGGCCATCGCGATCGCATGCGGCACGGTCTGCTTCGCGACGCGGACGCGGTCCTCGTGCGCCTGCGACGACAGCACGACACCGCCGCTGCGGTACGAATAGGCACCGCCCTGGGTCAGCACGCCGCGGATGTCCGGCACCGCGCTGCCACCGCACTTCGTGAAGGTGCCGTCGCCGAGCGCGGCGGTCACGAGCGCCGCATTGTTCAGACCTTCGCTGTAGTAGTAGTCGTTCACCCAGGTTTCCCAGCCCGAGTGGTTGTTGCCGCTCGTGGTCCAGGTGTGATGCGGCTGCAGCAGATCGGTCGTGTGCAGCACGTAGCCGACGGTCTGCGGCGTCGGGCCGGCGAGGAATTGCGACCACCAATACTGGCCGAGATTGTCGATCGGCTGGAACGGGAAGTTCTGGTAGTCCGAATACATCGACGGCGACGACGACGAACCGATGCGGTAGTGCGCCTCGGTGATGCCGTAGGTGTTGTACTTCGTGCCGTCGGAGAACCAGCCCTTCATGCCGCCGCGGCCATCGTCGAGATGATCGTTCCAGAGCCAGCTCGCGGCGAGCTCGTCGACGTCGCCGGACTGCGTCAGCTGGCTGTAGTTGTAGCCGCCGAAATCATTGCCGTGCGTGTCGCCGCCGCGCGTATGGTTCTGGAAATGCCAGTACGAGCTGTAGTTCACGAACGACGACGTCGTCGACCACAGCGGCGCACGCGTGCAATCGCCGGTGACGGCGCCGCAGATGTAGGTGTCGGCGAAATCGTCGACGTCGTACGCCGACTGACCCAGCACCTGGGCGAGCTGGTCGATGCTGATGTTGGCGCTCTGCGCCCAGGCCGCGAGCTGGGCGTAGCGCGTCGTCGCCGGGTTGTTCTTCATGTACTGCACGGCGTCGAGCACGATGCGACGGTGCGTTTCCTGCGACCACGCATGGGCCTGACCACCGATCGCGAGCGCAAGCGCGCCCGCGATCATCGTTCCGATGATGCGCATATCTGACTCCCTAGATGTTTTTCGATTCCCCCGCGGACCGCCGCTGCGGGCCGGGCCGGAAAACTAAGGCGCGAACATTGCACCAGCATTGCTCGCGCGAACCGCCTCCCCCGAGAGCGGCCGCCGATCATTCCCGAAACGCCGGCACAGCGCCAGCGTTCCTGTTCACAATTCCGCAGCGCTGCAAAAGTCCATAGCGCGGCCGAGCTACATTTACAGGATGGGTAGACGCCGCAGAAGCCTGCTTTGCGCTGGTCGAAACGGAGGGAGCAGACCTACTCGCCGAACACCGCCGCGAACCCCACGTCGCGCCCGCGCCGCGGCCGGATTGCTCCAGCGCGTCGCGACGCCGCGCGTCACGACATGGTCGCGAACACGTTGCCGCGCGCCGCGACGACGGCGTTGCGGCCGGCATCCTTGGCGCGGTAGAGCGCCTGGTCGCAGCGCTTGAGGCAGTCGTCGAGCACTTCGCCGGGCTGGATCTCGGCGACGCCGAGGCTCACCGTGACGCGCAGGCCGCGCACGGGTGTCGGCATGCGCTCGATGCGGGAACGCAGTTCCTCGGCGCGGCGACAGGCCTCCATCAGCGACGTGCCCGGCAGCACGATGAAGAATTCCTCGCCGCCCCAGCGCGCCGCGTGGCGGTTGTCGCCCTGCACCTGTTCGAGTTCGCGCGCGACCGCGCTCAGCACCTGGTCGCCGATGCCGTGACCGTAGCGGTCGTTGATGTGCTTGAAGTGATCGACGTCGGCGAGAATCATGCTGAAGCCGCCGTTGCCGCGCGAGGCCATCACGGCCTGTGCGAGCATTTCCAGCATCGCGCGCCGGTTCAAGAGCCCGGTCAGGCCGTCGGTCAGCGCCGCCTCGGCCAGCAGAGCCTCGACCTGCAGCCGGTTTTCGATTTCGCTCTTGAGCTGGTGCGTGGCTTCCTCGATCGCGCGCGTTCGCTCTTCGACGCGGACTTCGAGTTGCGCATTGGCCTGAGTCAGCGCCGTCAGCGCCTGCTCGCGTTCGGCCGAGGCCTCGCGCAGGCGCTGTGCGGTCGCATCGAAATCGTCGATGACGCGATCGAACTCGTCGCCGATCGGCGCTCCGGTCGGCAGCGGCTCGCCGGCGGCCAGCGCGCGACAGCGTTCGCCGAGCAGGCGGATGCGCCGCTGCAGCTGGTCGGCCAGCAGGCGCGACAGCACGAGCGCGAGCAGCACGCCGAACAGGATCGCGCCGAGCGTGGACAGCCGCAGCAGGTTGAGGCTGCGCTGCAGGCTGTCGGCGTCGAGGCGCACGCCGACGATGTAGATATGCGGCGCCGTGCCGACAGGCGCCAGCGCGGTGAGCTCGGCGCGCTCGCTCGCGGCGATGCGGATATTGCTGACCGTCGCCCGGTCGATGCCGCGGCGCAACATGCCGACTTCCTCGGTACTGAGGAAATCGGCAGCGGCCCGCCCTTCGCCGACGCTGGTCGCGAGCACGCGCAGCGACTCGCCGACCGGTTCGACGACGTAGGCGCTGGCCAGGTCGGTGTTCAGGCGCACGGCATTGCGCAGACGCTGGGTGACGCGATCGCCCGCGGCCGAGTCGGCGCGATCGCCCAGCGCGCGGATATCGCTGGCATCGAGCGCGGATTCGACGAGACGCACGTTGTCGAGCAGCCGCTGCGCGACCGCGTCCAGCATCTGGTCCGACACGGCCCAGTACATGTAGGTACCGAGGGCACCGGCACCGAGCAGGATGACTGCCAGGTG
>CAMLSI010000148.1 GCA_946482585.1 uncultured Lysobacteraceae bacterium | reverse complement strand
CAATTGCTTCAAGATCGCGCGCCTTACTGCCGCGCTCGCACTAGGAGAAAGCTTGATGTTCCGCCCCCTGACCTTCCTTTTCCTGTCGCTGCTCGGCTGCGCCGGCGTCCGCGCTGCCGAGCCCGTGACGATCGGCCAGCTGTACCAGATGAGTTCGCAGACGCTCGCGGAAGACCGCAGCTATCGCGTCTACTTGCCGGCGAGCTATCGCTGGGCCGCAAACCGCCGCTATCCGGTCCTCTACGTGCTCGACGGCCGCACGCGGTTCGGCCATACCGCGACCGCAGTGGAGACGCTCGCCGCTGCCGGCGACATTCCCGAGATGATCGTCGTCGGCATCGACAGCACCGAGCAGCGCACACGCGACTTCACGCCGACGAACTGGGAAACCATCGCGGGCGGCGGCGGCGCCGACAAGTACAAGCGATTCCTGTCCAGCGAACTGATCCCGGCCGTCGAGCAGGAATACCGCACGAACGGCTACCGCATTCTTTCCGGCCATTCGCTCGGCGGCCTGTTCGTGCTGCACTGCCTCAGCGCGGAACCGTCGCTGTTCCAGGCCTATGTCGCGATCGCCCCGTCACTGGATTGGGACAGCAAGATCGCGCAGCGCTCGCTGCAAAAGACCTTCGAAGCCGACAGCACGGTCAAGGGTTTTGCCTACATAGCGCGCGCCAACGACAGCGGTGCTGCGCTCGCCGACTTCGAAGCGGTCGCCGACACGTTCAAGAACAGGGCCCCGCCGGGCCTGCGCTGGCAGGCTGCGGCGTTTCCGCAGGAAACCCACGCGAGCGTGCCGCTGCCGGCGCAGGTCGATGCACTGCGCAATCTGTATCAGGGCTATCGCTTCACCGAAGACGACTACGCCAAGGGCCTGGCCTACGCCGAGGAACATTTCTCCAAGGCCTCGCGCCTCGTCGGCACGCCGCTGCCGGTCACCGAAGAAGCACTGAGCGGTGTCGCGTACGCGCAGCTCGAGAGCAAGCCCAAGGACGCGATCAAGCTGTTCCAGCGCAATCTCGAATCGAACCCGAACTCGGCCGACGCGCATCTCGGCATGGCCGACGCGTTTGCAAAGAATGGAAAATGGAAGGATGCCGCACGCGAGGCGGATCGCGCAGTGGCACTGTCGGCGGAACACCAGCTGCCGGCGCCGGAGCAGAGCCGCTACAAGGAAAAAGCGGCCCGCATCAAGGAAGGACCGAAGAAGAAAGGCGCGAAGTAGGCTGAGCGCACGAAGCAGGAACCGCCGACGCCGCGACGTTCACGTCGCGGCCTTCGGTCGACGGCGCCGCCGCGGCGCCGTCGGTTCCGATCAGAACGTCCAGTCGAAGACCACGCTCGCGCTGCGGCCCATTTCGTCCGCGCCCGAGCCGTGCTCGCGATACCGGCGGTCGGCGATATTGTCGAGCATCAGCGTCAGCCGGGTTTCCGGTGCGAACTCCCAGGCCAGGCGCGTATTCCAGGTATTCCAGCCGGCGGTGCCCTCGGGATTGACGCGCGGATCGGTCAGGTCGCGCGGACTCAGGCGATCCTGGCGCGTCGCGTAGAGCGCGTTCACGTCGAGGCTCAGCGTCGGCGTGAAATAGTGCAGCAGGCCGAGGCGTCCGTTGAGCGGCGGCACGCGGTCGGCGTCGTAGGTATCACCCGCGTAGGTCTCGTCGCCTCGCGTGTAGTTGAGCACGCCGTAGAACTGGCTCGTGTCGCTGAAATACCAGCGGCCGCCGGCCTCGACCCCCCAGAGATCGAGTTCGGTCACGTTTGCGTTCGTGACGATGATCGCACCCGACGAGGTGAGTTCGCCGGTCTCGATGGTCGTGATCTTGTCTTTGTAGTCGGACTTCCAGACGAACGCTTCGGCCTGCCAGCGCGGGTTGTCCCATTTGAGGCCGAGGTCGTACGTGATCACGGTTTCCGGCTTGAGGTCCGTGTTCGGAATCGCGAACCGGTTGCTCGGCCGACTGCCGAAGATGCCGAGGTCGAAAATGTTCGGCGCGCGGAAGCCGCGGCCGACATTGCCGACCACGTGCACGGTGTCGGTGGCCTTGAAGGTCAGGCCGGCGTTGCCGGTGAAATCATCGGGACTCAGGTCGACGCCGACCCCTTGCGGATTCGGCGCGAGCTCGATGTCGAAGCTCGAGTAGCGACCGCCGAGATCGAGCTGCCACTGCGGCGCAAGCGCGATGCTGTCGTTGAGGAACACCGCGTAGCTGTCCATCGTCGAGCCGTCCGGAAAACGCGGCGGACGCGCGCTGACGACGTTGGTGTTGAGGTTCAGGCGTTCGCGAAAACTGTCGATGGTGTCGTAGTAGGCCTCGGCGCCGTAGACCAGCGCGTGATTGCCGGTCTCCTTGTTGAACGTCGCCGTGAAGCCGCGCAGGCGGCTCGAATTCTGCTCGAGCTCGCGGTTCGGCGAGCCGAATTCGCGCGTACGGCGGTCGTCGTTGATCTTCTGATAACCGGCATGGAATTCGGCGCGATCGAACCAGCCGCCGTCCTGCTGGACGACGTAGCGCGCCTGGACGAACAAGCGATCCTGCGGCTGGAAATAGAACTCCGACGAGCTGGGTCGCGTCTGATGGAAGCTCGTGACCAACTCGTCGACACGCGCGGTCTTGGGCTGCTTGAGATACGCTGCCGACAGCATGAGTTCGTGCCCGGCGACGGGGCTCCAGAGCAATTTGGTATCGGCCGCCCAGGAACTGAAATCGGTATACGGCAGACGGCCGCCATCGTCGCCGAGCTTGCGCAGGCCCACGTCCTGCACCGTGACGCCGCCCGAGATCGAGATGCCGTCCTTGCCGGCCGCGCCTGCGATGCGGCCGAGGCTCGACAGATCGCCGCTGGTGTACTGCGCGCGGAAGCGACCGCGGCCGTCCCAGCTGTTGCCTTCGAAACGCTCTTCCGGCGTGAGGATCTGCACGACGCCGCCCATCGCGTCGGAACCGTACAGGCTCGACTGGGCGCCGCGCACCAGTTCGATCTGCTCGACGTTCTGCGCATCGGCAAGCGCGAAATACTGGTTCGGCGAATTGCGGAAGAAGGCCGTGTTCATGCGGAAGCCGTCGACCATGTGCAGGACTTCCGAACCCTTGAGGCCGCGCACGATCGGAATCGCCTGTCCCGGCGTCGTCGCCTGAATGAACGCGCCGGGCTGCGCGCGCAGGTAGTCGGCGACAGTCAGCGCCGGTTTTTCGCGAATTTCGTCCTGCCCGACCACCGTGACGGCGGCCGACACGTCGAAGTTCGATTTCGCGAAACGTGTGGCCGTGACCTGGATCTGCTCGAGCGGCTGCTCGCCGCCTCCGTCCGCGGCCGTATCGGCTTCGGCGCTATCGGCGGCCTCGGCCGTAGTCGCGACCTCGGCTTCGGACGAGGTTTCAGCCAGCGCGGGCGCGGCCAGCGCAAAGAGAATGGCGCTCAGCAGAGCGGAACAGCGCATCACTACCCCCTTGTTAGTTCAGCGTTAAGACCAAGGGGGCAGAGATTGCCTAGTTTGCGGCCGCCAGAACATCGGCCCAGAGAAGTAATCAACTAGGTCTTAGGAATGATTGTTGCCAAGCAGCCGGGTTGCCGCGTGGCCCGCAGGCGCTCAGGCCGAGCGCGAACCATCGCACCCCCCCTCCTCCAGTCCAGAGCCGCGACCGCCCCGACCGCGTCCGGTCGCGGCGGCAGACAAGGCATTTGTATACCTTATTAAAATCGTTTCCCGGGGGAGCTTGCTGTCGCGCTCACAGAGTGGCGTGCAGCCTGATCCAGGCTGCGTAGCGATCCATCCAGCGCTGCAGGAATTCGCGGCTCGCGCTGCCGATGTTGCCGTCGGCATCGAACAACCCTTCCTTGGCGTGAATGAACGCCTCGGGCTGGCCCAGCGTCGGCACGTCCAGGTACGCAAGCACGTTGCGCAGATGCTGCTGCGCGAGCGCCGTACCGATCGCGCCGACCGAGGCGCCGATCACACCGGCCGGCTTGCCGCTCCAGGCACTCTGTCCATAGGGGCGCGACGCGTGATCGATCGCGTTCTTGAGTACGCCCGGCATCGACCGGTTGTATTCGGGCGTCACGAACAACAGCCCGTGTGCCGCGCCGATTTCACGCTTTAGTCGCTTGACGGCGTCGGCCTGGTCGCCATCGTCGTCCTGGTCGTACAGCGGCAGGTCGTCGATGCGCGACGTCTGGAAGTCGAATTCCTCGGGTCCGAGGCGGCTGATCGCCGTCGCGAGTTTCTTGTTGAACGATTCCTTGCGCAGACTGCCTACGATCACGGCGATGCGGTACTGACTCATGACGATCTCCTTCAGGTTTGGCCACACGCCGGCTCGGCGGCACGATCCACCAGCGACGCGCAGCGACAGCGCGACCTGCAGCGCCGCCGTCGCGGCGCGCCGAGGGCCTACTGTAATGCGCCGACGCCGGTTCGATCAGCGTCAATCCCCGCGACACAGCCGGCATCCGCCGGGAACAACGCGCTCGGGGGTTGTACAGCCGCGACGACTTCGCTATATTTCGCGCCCCTTCACCGGGCGCGTAGCTCAGCGGTAGAGCACTACCTTGACATGGTAGGGGTCACAGGTTCGATCCCTGTCGCGCCCACCAGTTCCAAGCAAACGGCGTGAGTCTGCAGACTCGCGCCGTTTTGTTTTGCGCATGTTGCTTTGCGCATTCGACGCCGCAACGCGCGAGGCACCGCGCCATCGAATCGATCGACGTCTCCGCGCTTGCCGCCGCGCGGACCGCAAAACAGCCGGACCGCGCACCGGCACTGCCGGCGCGCAGCACCGCCGGCGCTACGCCGAACCGATCAGCCCTTCGCTGCGCAGTTTGTGAATCTCGTCGCGCACGCGCGCGGCCTGCTCGAATTCGAGATCCTGCGCATGCTTGTACATCTGTGCTTCGAGCTTCCGGATGCGTGCGGCGATCTGTTCGGGCGACAGCGTCGAATAGTCGAGCGCGGACTCGGCGACTTTACGATCGGACTTGCCGCGGCCTCCCGCGCGCGACTTGTCGTTGGCGGCTTCGGAACGCGCACCTTCCATGATGTCCGAGATCTTGCGTACGACCGAGCGCGGCGTGATGCCATGTTCGAGGTTGTAGGCGATCTGCTTGTTGCGGCGCCGCTCGGTCTCGCCTATCGCCGCCTGCATCGAGTCGGTGATCCTGTCGGCGTAGAGAATCGCCTTGCCGCGCAGATGCCGCGCCGCGCGGCCTATGGTCTGCACCAGCGAGCGTTCCGAGCGCAGGAAGCCCTCCTTGTCCGCATCGAGGATCGCGACGAGCGACACCTCGGGCATGTCGAGGCCTTCGCGCAGCAGATTGATCCCGACGAGCACATCGAAAACGCCGAGGCGCAGGTCGCGGATGATCTCGACGCGCTCCACGGTCTCGATGTCCGAATGCAGGTAACGCACGCGTATGCCGTTGTCGGCCAGGTACTCGGTCAGGTTCTCGGCCATGCGCTTGGTCAGTGTCGTCACGAGCACGCGGTCGCCCATCTCGATGCGCGCGCGCGCCTCGCCGAGCAGATCGTCGACCTGCGTTCCGACCGGTCTGACCTCGACCTCGGGATCGATGAGTCCGGTCGGGCGCACGAGGAGCTCGACAACGCTTCCCTGCGACTTGTCGAGCTCGTACTTCGCCGGCGTCGCCGACACGAAGATCGAGCGCGGCGCGCGCGCCTCCCATTCCTCGAAACGCAGCGGCCGGTTGTCGAGCGCCGACGGCAGGCGGAAGCCGTATTCGACCAGCGTTTCCTTGCGCGAGCGATCGCCCTTGTACATGCCGCCGAGCTGCGGCACCGTCACGTGCGACTCGTCGACGACGAGCAGCGCATCGGGCGGCAGGTAGTCGAACAGCGTCGGCGGCGGATCTCCAGGCAGGCTGCGCGTCAGATGGCGCGAATAATTTTCGATGCCCTGGCAATAGCCGATTTCGACGAGCATTTCGAGATCGAATTGCGTGCGCTGCTGCAGGCGCTGCGCTTCCAGCAGCTTGTTGGCCTTGTGCAGTTGCTCGAGTCGCTCGCGCAGTTCGTCCTTGATCGTTTCGACCGCGTGCAGCACGCTTTCGCGCGTCGTCGCATAGTGCGTCTTCGGATACACGGTGAAGCGCGGCACCTTGCGCAACACTGCGCCGGTCAGCGGATCGAAGATCGACAGGCTCTCGATGTCGCCGTCGAACAATTCGATGCGCAGCGCCTCCATCTCGCTTTCCGCCGGGAACACGTCGATGACTTCGCCGCGAACGCGATACGTGCCGCGCTTGAGCTCGTAGTCGCCGCGCGTGTATTGCAGCTCGGTCAGATGTCGGATCAGTTCGCGCTGGTCCGTGTGCTCGCCGCGCATCAGGTGCATGCGCATCTTCAAATATTGGTCGGGATCGCCGAGGCCGTAGATCGCCGACACGGTCGCGACGATCAGCGAGTCGCGACGCGACAGCAGCGCCTTCGTCGCGGACAAGCGCATCTGCTCGATGTGATCGTTGATCGACGAATCTTTCTCGATGTAGGTATCGCTCGAGGGCACATAGGCCTCGGGCTGGTAGTAATCGTAGTAGCTGACGAAATACTCCACCGAGTTGTGCGGAAAGAATTCCTTGAACTCGCCGTAGAGCTGCGCCGCGAGCGTCTTGTTCGGTGCTAGCACCAGCGTCGGTTTCTGGATCTGCTGGATCACGCTCGCGATCGTGTACGTCTTGCCCGAACCCGTCACGCCGAGCAGGGTCTGGTGCGCGAGGCCGGCCTGGAAACCTTCGGTCAGGCGTTCGATCGCGCGGGGCTGGTCGCCCGAAGGCTGGTAAGGCGCCACCAGTTGGAACTGGTCGGTCATGGGATTCTCCGGTCGAACGGCCAGTATAGGTGGGGGCTGCGGGCGGCCGCGATCAAGTCTGTCCTGATTCGGATTTTTCCTACGCATCGTCGCGGCGTGCGCCGCTGCCGGCGCCGCGACGGCGTGCCTACGCTGTCGCCACCCCTGCAGCAACGGACGACTGCCATGCCCCTCGCAACCTGGACGCAGCAACGCGGCTTCAATCTCGTCGAACTCGTCACCGTGTTATCGGTTTCGCTGATCGCGCTGGGCATCGGCCTGCCGCTGTTCGGCAGCGTGCACGCCAGCCTGCAGCAACGCGCCACCATCAACCAGTGGATGAGCACGCTCGCGAGCGCACGCGTTGCGGCCGTCGAGCGCGGCAGCAATGTCGTCGCCTGCCCTTCGAGCGGCGACACCTGCATCGCCACCTCGTTCTGGCAGGATGGCTGGATCGTGTTCGAAGACGTCAATCGCAACACACGGCGCGACGCCGGCGAACCGATTCTGCTCGTCATGCCGGCCGAGCCCGGCATCCGCATCGCGACGAACGCCGGTCGCCAGCATATCCGCTACCGTCTCGACGGCAGCAGCGAAGGCAGCAATGCGACGATCACGTTCTGCGACCGCCGCGGTGCCGGGAAGGCGCGGACCCTCGTCATCAGCAATGCCGGCCGCATACGCAGCGGCGCCGCAACCCCGGCCCAGGCCGCGGTCGCCTGCGGCAACGGCTAGTGCCGCGAGCGGAACGACGGGACGCGTGGCCGCTGCATCCCGCTGCGCACCGAACGGGCGAATTGCCGAATCCCGGCGAGGAAACCGGTTTCTAGGAAATTTCCTAGGCCACGATCAGACGTTTCCGGATTCGCCACTGCACACCGGGCGGCAAACTGTCCTTGCTTCGAAGGCACGGAAGACGCGGCGGGCACGGATGCCCGCGACGCTCGGCAGGACGGTCGAGTCCGCTGCCCCCGATGCCGAAGGCGAGCACGCAGCGATGCGTGCCGCCCCCGATCGCCGAGGAACGTCCATGAACACCGCTGCCCGCCAGACTCTGACCGACATTCGCACGATCCAGCGACTGGAATCATATGTGCGGTGCGCACGCGCCGAACTCGCCAGCAATCCCCGAGACGAGCTCCTGCGCGAATTCATTCGCATCAATGAAGCCCTGATTCGCGAAGAACGCGAACGCCTGCTCAACGTCGCCTGACGGCGCGACCGATTGCGGAGCCATACACTGTCAGCGCCGTTGCTTGACCTTGGCGCAACGGAATGCGAACAACGGCGCAGACAGTGTATCCACGCCCATCAACAAGACGCGCCCAGCCGGCTTCGATTTACACTGCTGTGCGCAATTCGATGACGATACGTCGGGCTTGTCGCTACGCTCGATCCCGACAGCGACCCAGTGCGGACGCGCTGGAATCACGTCGTTCGCCAATGCGGCAATGCTCGCGGCCTTTGCATGTTGTCACTTTTTTCGCCCGCTTCCTGTCTCGAGAAATTCGTTCGTGCCATCGACCGATCGCAGGGCTAACGCACCCGGCGTCGTCGCGAACGACGTGCGATGGCCTTAGCTAAACGAGACGGTGAAACAAAAGACGGCACACCGAACAAAAGACGAAAACGAAAAGGCCTGCATCGCTGCAGGCCTTTTCGTTATCTGGCTCCCCGAGACGGACTCGAACCGCCGACCCAGTGATTAACAGTCACTTGCTCTACCGACTGAGCTATCGGGGAATGTGTGAGGCGCGGGATTTTGCCGATACGTTCCGGGCTCGTCAAGCCCTTTCAGCGCTTATGGGCAGATGGAATGCCGGTTCAGTCGACCACGACCCGGTAGCACGGCTTGTATGCGCTGCCGCCGGGCAATTTCATGCGGTGCTGCGCGACGAAACTCTGCAGCAGCGCATCCAGTGCGCGCATGATTTCCGGTTCGCCGTGAATCTCGAACAGTCCGTGCTGTTCGATCGCGCGAATGCCGTCCTCTTTCACGTTGCCGGCGACGATGCCCGAGAAAGCGCGGCGCAGGTCCGCGGCAAGCCGGTACGAAGGCTGATCGCGATTGAGCTTGAGACTCGCCATGTTCTCGTGCGTCGGCCTGAACGGCACCTGCAGTTCGTACTGAATGCGCAGCGCCCAGTTGAAGAAGAAGGCGTCCTTCGTATCCAGACGATAGTCGCGCACCTTGTCGATGCCCTTGACCATGAGCTTCGCGACTTCGGCCGGATCATCGACGATGACGTGGTAACGCTTGGCGACATCTTCGCCGAGCGAGAGACGCAGGAACTTGTCGATCTGCTCGAAGTACGCCGCCGATTCGCGCGGGCCCGTGAAAATCAGCGGGAACGGAATTCCGGCGTTGTCCGGGTGCAGCAGGATGCCGAGCATGTAGAGGATTTCCTCGGCCGTGCCGACGCCACCCGGGAAAACGATGATGCCGTGACCGACACGCACGAAGGCTTCGAGGCGTTTCTCGATATCGGGCATGATGATCAGGTGATTGACCGACGGATTCGGCGACTCGGCCGCGATGATGCCGGGCTCGGTGATGCCGATGTAGCGATTGTTCTTACGCCGCTGCTTGCCGTGACCGATGATTGCGCCCTTCATCGGCCCCTTCATCGCGCCGGGGCCGCAGCCGGTGACGATGTCGAGGCCGCGCAGGCCGAGCTGATAGCCGACCTGCTTGGTGTATTCGTATTCGTGCCGCGCGATCGAATGGCCGCCCCAGCAGACGACGAGGTTGGGATCGTTGTGCGGGCGAAGAACACGCGCGTTGCGCAGGATTTCGAATACCGCATGAGTGATGCCGCTCGAATCGCCGAGTTCGAAGCCGCCCGCCTCCAGTTGCGTTGCAACGTATACAATATCTCTAATTACCGCAAACAGCAGCTCGTTGACGCCGCGGATGATGCGACCGTCGACGAAGGCCTGCGCCGGCGCGTGGGTGAGCTCGATCTTGATGCCGCGGTCCTGCTGCAAGACCTGGATATCGAAGTCCGGGTAGCGATCGAGCAGCGCCCGCGCGTCGTCGGTCTCCACGCCCTGCGTCAGCACGGCCAGCGCGCAGCGGCGCAGCAGCGCGTGCACACCACCGTGCGATGCGTCGCGCAGGCGAGTGACTTCGTTGCGGGACAGGACGTCGAGGCCGGCGGCCGGGGAAATACGCGCCGATACGGTCGTCGGGCGGTTGGAGGTCTTGCTGTCAGGGCTCATGAATGTCCATCGGGTACGGGCGGTGCCGCGCCTTCGCGGCAACCGCAGGAAACTGGCGCCCGGCGCCGGCGCGGCGAAGCATGTTCGCGGCGACACAGGCAGGGCGAGGATTGCGAGACGCCGTGTCCCGCGTGCCCGCAAGGGGCTCCGACTCGTCTCGCCAGCATTCCGCAAGCCGAATCCCGCGTCAACTGCATGGCCTCCGCCACAGAGCGCAGCGGCCTGATCTCGCCCCCTCACTCCATTTTATAAATGTGAAAAACATGATCGGGCCATGCGCCGAACTCTCGACCTGTCGGACGGGCGAGTCCGATCGCCTGATGACCGCGTTGCCGCTCCCCCGCTTCACGCTACGGATTTTCGCAACAGGCGCGCCTGCATAAAATCCCCCGGCATCGCTGCCGAGGGTCGAAAGCGTGCGGCACCGGAATCCCGATGCCGCCCTGCTCGTGCTCCGCTTAGAACGAGTAACGCAGGCCGACCTGGACGGCCCAGCGGGATTCGCCGATGTTGTCCTTGGTCACGAAGCTCTGCGCCGCGCGCGGGTAGCGGTAGATGTACTTGCCGGTAGCCGCATCGACACCGCCGAATTCCGCGACGCCGAGGCGCTGGCCGCCGTTCGAATTGAACGGTGCTTCTTCGACGTGACCCCACTTCTTGTTGAGCAGATTGGTGAAGTTCAGGATGTCGATCCAGAGTTCGCCCTTGTTGCCCTTGAAGAAGCCCGGGACTTCCTGCGAGAAGCGCAGATCGATCTG
>CAMLSI010000147.1 GCA_946482585.1 uncultured Lysobacteraceae bacterium | reverse complement strand
GACCTTGCTCGTGCGCGGTCAGGAAGGTCTCGTCGCACTCTGCGTGCGCGGGGATCACGAGATCAACGAGGTCAAGGCAGCCAAGCTCGCCGAACTGCCGGGCGAATCGGTGCTCGCCGATGAGGCGGAAATCGTGAAGGCGCTCGGCTGCAAGCCCGGCTTCATCGGTCCGGCCGGATTGCCCGAGTCGATTCCGGTCATCGTCGACCGCAGCGCGGCCGTGCTCGCCGACTTCGTCTGCGGCGGCAACGCCGATGGCACCCACTACCGCGGCGCCAACTGGGAGCGCGATGCGCGCGTCACGCGTATCGCGGACCTGCGCAAGGTCGTCGACGGCGACCCTTCGCCGGACGGCAAGGGCCACATCCGGCTTGCGCGCGGCATCGAGGTCGGTCACGTGTTCCAGCTCGGTACGAAATACGCCGAGGCGCTGAAGGCGACCGTCGTCGATCAGGGCGGCAAGAGCCAGACGATGACGATGGGCTGCTACGGCATCGGCGTCAGCCGCATCGTCGCCGCCGCGATCGAGCAGAACTTCGACGCCGCCGGCATCATCTGGCCCGAGCCGATGGCGCCGTGGCGCGTCGCGCTGTGCGTCATCAATCCGAAGAACGACCCGGCCGTCGCGGCAGCGGCCGAGTCGCTGTACGCCGACCTCGGCGCTCGCGGCATCGACGTCGTGCTCGACGATCGCGGCCTGCGTACGGGCGGCATGTTCGCCGACATGGAGCTCGTCGGCATTCCGCATCGCGTCGTCGTGAGCGAGCGCGGTATCGCTGCCGGCACGTTCGAATACCGTGCGCGCCGCGACAGCGAGAGCCGTCAGCTCAGTCGCGACGAAGTGCTCGCGCTGTTCTGAGCACGCCGATGACGCGCGCGAGCGCTCGCTCGTCCGCGCGCGGCCGTCGGCGATCGGCTACGGTTGTTTCTTGGCCGGGTCCGGTGGAATCGGCCGGTCGGTCGCGTCGTTCGGCGCTTCCGGGCGGCGGTAACCGGGTACGACGTTGGTGTTCGGATCGTAGCGGACGGTCTCGTACGGCCGGTCTTTCGGCGGGACGTCGGTCACATTGAGACGTCCGCTCGCGTCGCGCCACTTGTACAGCGGCGGCGACGCGGACTGGGCATTCGGGGAGACCGGCGCCGCATGGCGCACGATGGTCGGCAGGGTCTGCGGCGCGAAGTACCACCACGCCGCCGCGCCGACGGCGAGCAGGGCGAGGAACCAGCCGATCGCGCGACCCATGCGGTGTTACTGATTGCCTTCCTTCGGGCAGAGCGAGTCGACCGTCGCCTTGGCGATGCTCAGCTCGGCGGCGCGGTCCGCGGCGGACATCTCGACGATCTTGTCGCCACGCTGCACGGTCAGCGGCAGATTGCTCGACAGCAGCGCCACGCGCTTCTGCGCATTGTCGCAGCGGGCTGCGTTGCTGTTGTCCTGCGCGGGCTTGGCTGCGGCGTCGCCGGCGGCCGGCGTTGCGGCGGCGGCGTCGGTCTGCGTGATCGCCGTGCTCTGATTGACGATCCTGACGTTGTCGAATTCGGTTCCCTTCGGCGGCGGCGCGTCCGAGAAATGAACGATGCCGTTGGCATCCTTCCATTTGTACACTTTGTCTGCGGAATGGCCGGCAGTCGCGGCAACTGCTGCGAGCAGGCCGAAGGCGACTTGAATGGCTTTCATAGGGAGCTCCGTAGTCGCGCGGTGGCGCCGCGCGGGTCGATCGTGCCTATTGGATAGCACTGTTATCCACACGATACAAGCGGTTGCGCCGCGGTACTGTGCGGCGCTACAGAAAATTTCCGTAAACCGTTGGCGCTGCTCTTGATCGCTGGTCCAGGGCCGACCGTATGGCGCGCTGTCGCCAGGGCTTGGCGGCGGCGCCGCGATCCCGCAAGCTTTCCCTATTCCGAACGAGACCTGGGCATGGAATCCAGCGAAAGTCCGCGCCGAAAGCCACCTCACCGCGGCATCTATCTGCTGCCGAACCTGTTGACGACCGGTGCGATGTTCGCCGGCTTCTATGCGATCGTCGTCGCGCTGGCCGGCCGCCCCCAGGAGGCAGCGATGGCGGTGTTCATCGCCGGCCTGCTGGACGGCCTCGATGGTCGAGTCGCGCGCCTGACGAATACGCAGAGCGAGTTCGGCGTGCAGTACGACTCGCTGTCGGACATGGTCAGCTTCGGTGTCGCGCCGGCGCTGGTGCTGTACGCCTGGAGCCTGTCGACCCTGCAGCAGATCAGCCCGCTCTGGGGCAAGATCGGGTTCGCTGCGGCATTCATCTATACGGCCTGCGCCGCTCTGCGCCTCGCGCGCTTCAACACGCAGGTCGGCGTCATCGACAAGCGCTATTTCCAGGGATTGGCCAGTCCGGCCGCAGCGGGGCTCGTCATGTCCTTCGTCTGGATGATGAGCGCGAACGGGTTTTCCGGCGGCGACGAGGTCGTGCAGAAGGTCGCGCCATGCATCGCGGTCATTGCCGGTCTGCTCATGGTCAGCCGCTTCCGCTACTTCAGCTTCAAGGCCTGGCCACTGTCCGACCGCGTGCCGTTCGTCGTGATCCCGACGGTCGTGCTGATTTTCGTCGCGCTCTACATCGATCCGCCGCTCGTACTGTTCTCCATTGCGGCGCTGTATGTCGTGTCAGGGCCGCTGTTCACGCTCTGGGGTCTGCGCCGCCGTCGCGGGCAGCGCGAGCAGCCGCCGCGGCCGGAGCTGCCGCCGACGTGAGCGCGACGGCGGCCGACCTGCTCGCGCGCGCCGCCGTCGGCGACGATGCGCGCGCGTTCGCGCTGCTGGCCGAGCTGTCCGAAGCATTGGCGGTTTCGCTGGACCTGCGTCGCACCTTGCCGTTCGCCTTGCAGCGCATTGCCGATTACATGGAGGCCGAGGCCGCGTCGCTGTTCCTGCTCGACGAGGAAGCCGGCGAACTCGAGTGCAAGGTTTGCATCGGTCCGGTCGACCTGCGCGGCTTGCGGCTCGCGAGCGATCAGGGCATCGCCGGGCGTTCGCTGACCGACAAGTCGGTCATCATCGTCGCCGACGCGACGCAGGACCCGCGCGTCTTCAGGCGCGTCGACGACGAGAGCGGGTTCGTCACGCGCAGTCTGGTCTGCGTGCCCCTGACGACCGCCAAAGGCACGCTCGGCGTGCTGGAGCTCATCAACAAGCGCAACGGCGATGCGTTCGACGCGATCGACGCCGGCATCCTGCGGCTGCTCGCGGCGCCGGCGGCGATGGCGATCAGCAATGCGCGGCTTGCGAACGAACTCGTCGAGCAGCAGCGCCTCAAGCGCGAATTCGATCTCGCGCGCCGCCTGCAGAAACTGCTGCTGCCAAAGCGCCGGCGCGCCGGCTTTCCGTTGCTGGCGGTCAATCTGCCGGCACACGAGATATCCGGCGATTTCTACGACTATTTCGACCTGCCCGACGGCCGCATCGGCTTCGTGATCGGCGATGTCGCGGGCAAGGGGCTCGACGCGGCCCTGCTCATGACGCGCGCGGCGAGCCTGTTGCGCTGGGCCGGCAAGGACGGCCTGCCGCCGGGCGAATGGCTGCGGCGCGCCAACGAAGAGCTGTGCCAGACCACGCACGGCGGGCGTTTCGTCTGTGCGGCCGTCGGCTACTACACGCGATCGAGCGGCGAGGTCGTCATGGCCGGCGCGGGTTTTCCGCCGGCGCTGTTCTATCAGACCGGCATCTGCACTGAATACCGTTCCGATGGGCCGCCGCTCGGCATCGTCGTCGGCCAGGAGTTCCGCGAAACGCGGCTGCGGCTCGGCGACGGCGCGCTGTATTTCTTTTCCGACGGCGTGACCGACGTGCGCAAGGGCGAAGGCCGCCTCGGCCAGGACGGCGTGCGCGCGCTGATCGAGCGTTACGCCGATGCGTCGCCGGAAGTGCGCCTGCGCACCATGATCTCGGAGCTGCGGCAACTGCGGCTCGTCGACGACACGACCTTGCTGCTGCTCGAAGAAACGCATGCACGCGCGCCGGTGGTGCTGCTGCGACAATCGTTTCCGGCCGAGGCCGAGTGCCTGCGCAGCATGCGCGCGGATCTGCGCCTGGCGCTCGATCGGGCCGGCGTGCCCGCGGATCTGCGCGACCGGCTCGTACTCGCCGTCGACGAGGCGTGCTGCAATATCATCCGCCACGCCTATGCGGGCGGCAGCGGCGACATCGTGCTGTCATTGCATCGCGACGGCGATGTGCTGGAGTTCGAATTGCGCGACGATGCGCCGGGCGTCGATCCGGAGCGCGTCACGCCGCGCGATCTCGCGGAATGTCGTGCGGGCGGGCTCGGCGTCAATTTCATCGATGCGCTGATGGACGGCTGGCGTTTGCAGCCGCGCGCCGGCGGTGTCGGCAATGTATTGCGGATGTGGAAACGCTGCCCGGCAGCGGAGGAAGCGGCATGAACGACATCGTCACCGAGCGGCACGGCGACCTGCAGCTGATCAAGCTCGGCGGCGAGGTCGACCTGTCCTGGTCCGGCCGCGTCCGCGACGCGATACTCGCCGCGCTCGACGGCGCTTCGGTCGGCGTCGATCTCGGCCAGGTCAGTTACATCGATTCCTCGGGTATCGCGGCGCTCGTCGAAGGGCTGCAGACCGCACGCGACAGCGGACGCCGCTTCGTGCTCGTCGCGACCAGCGCGCCGGTACTCGCCGTGCTCGAGCTCGCGCGTCTGGATCGCGTGTTCACGCTGGTGCCGGATCTCGCGGCTGCCGGCGGCGCGGAGGCCGGTTGAACCTCTCGCCGGGCCAGCCGCTAGCAGCGCTCGGCCGGGCGGCCGTTCAATCGGTCGCGGGATTCGGCTACTGCGGCATGCTGCTCGCCGAGAGCCTCTGGTACACCGTCTGGGGCTGGCGTCGCGGACAGCCCGTGCGCATCGCGGCCATCGTCGCCGAAATGCGCCGTGTCGGCGCCGACGCGCTGCCGATCGTCTGCCTGCTGTCGCTGACGATCGGAATCATGCTCGGTATCCAGTTCATCGCCGCGCTCAAGGATTTCGGCGCGCAGTCTCAGGTCGTCGTCGCGGTCGCGAAATCGGTCACGCGTGAATTCGGCGCGCTGATCACGGCGATCCTCGTCGCGGGCCGGTCGGGCTCGGCGCTGGCCGCGCGCATCGGGTCGATGACGGTGTCGCAGGAAGTCGACGCGCTTGCCGTGATCGGCATCGAGCCCGTGCGCTATCTCGTCGCGCCCGCGCTGATCGCCATGCTCGTGATGCTGCCGGTGCTGACCATATTCGCCGACGCCGTCGCGATTCTCGGCGCGGCCCTCTACAGCGCGCCCGCGCTCAACGTGACCACGCATGCCTATCTGTTGCAGACGCTCGCGCTGCTGTCGCCGGGCGATCTCTGGCAGGGCATCGGCAAGAGTTTCGTATTCGCCATGCTGATCACGCTGATCGGCTGCAGCACGGGCTTCAGCGTGACCGGCGGCGCCGAAGGCGTCGGCCGCGCGACGACGCGCGCCGTCGTGCTGTCGATCTGCTACATCATCGTCGCCGACATGATCTTCTCGTTCTTCCTCAACCGATGAACGACGCCGCGCCGCTGATCGACGTGAAAGGGCTCGAGGTCTGGTACGGCAAGCGCCGCATCCTCGAGGACATCGATTTCCGCGTCGATCCCGGAGAGATCCGCGTGATCATGGGCGGCTCCGGCTCGGGCAAGAGCACCCTGCTGCGCCAACTGCTCGGGCTGCACCGGCCGGCCCGCGGCGACGTGCGCCTGTTCGGCGTCGACATCGTGCGCGCGGGCCCGCGCGAACTGCAGCAGGTGCGTCGCCGGCTCGGCGTATCGTTCCAGGGCGGTGCGCTGCTCACCTCGCTGAGCGTCGGCGAGAATGTCGCGCTGCCGCTGCGCGAGCATCACGCGGAGCTCAGCGAGAACCAGATCCGCATCATGAGCCGCATGAAGCTCGAGGTCGTCAATCTCGGCGGCTTCCATGACCTGATGCCGAGCCAGCTGTCCGGCGGCATGGTCAAGCGAGCCGCGCTGGCGCGCGCGATCGTCATGGATCCGCAACTGCTGTTTTTCGACGAGCCGTCGGCGGGACTCGACCCGGTCGTTTCGGCCGAGCTCGACGAACTCATACTGCGGCTGCGCGATGCGTTGCGCATGACCATCGTCGTCGTGACGCACGAACTCGAGAGCGCGTTCAAGATTGCCGATACGATTACCGTGCTCGATCAGGGACGCGTACTCATGACGGACACGGTCGACGCCGTGCGCCGTTCCGACAACGAGCGCATCCAGGACCTGCTGAACCGTCGCCCGCGCGAAGTCGTCGTCGACGCCGACGCCTATCTGCGCCGACTCACCGAGGATGAGGCATGAACCCGGATCTGCGGAGCACTCCGTGAAACGCGACCACGTCAACTACACCCTGGTCGGTGCCGTCGTGCTGGTCGCGCTCGCGCTGCTGCTGTTCGCGCTGTTCCTGATCACGGGCAGGCGCGGCGGCGAAGCGGACTATCACACCTACTACCGCAACGTGACCGGGCTGCGCGCCGGAGCGCCGGTGTTCTACCAGGGCTACCGCATCGGCCAGGTCGACGACGTGGTTCCGGAGCGCGGCGAGGACGGCACGCGCTACCGCATCGCCCTGAGCCTGCGCGGCGACTGGCCGATACCGGAAGACTCGGTCGCGCGGCTGCAGTCGAGCGGCTTGCTCGCCGACGTGACCATCGCGATCCGCGAAGGCACCAAGAAGTCGCCGCTGCCCGTGGGTGCGGAAATCAAGGGCGAGGAGAGCACCGACATCTTCGGCGCGATGAACGAGCTCGCGGCCGAAGTGACGACCTTGACGCGCAGCCAGATCACGCCGCTGATCCGCAACCTGTCCGAGCGCGTCGATTCGATCACGAGCTCGCTCGACAAGGGCACGCCCGAAGTGCTGAATCAGGCGCGCGAGCTGCTCGTGCGGCTGACGCAGGCATCGGACTCGGTCAACGATCTGCTCAAGCCTGCGAACCGCGAGGCGATCAGCGGCATCCTCGGCGACGTGCGCGCGCTGAGCCGCGATCTCGACGAGAGCAAGGCCAATCTCGACAGCGCGCTCAAGGACATTGCCGCGCTGACGCGCCAGAACAGGCCGGGCGTCGACGCCGCGGTCACCGATCTGCGCGCCGTGCTCGCGTCGCTGTCGAGCCGGATCGACACGATCGTGCATCATCTCGACAGCGCCAGCCGCAACGTGGATGAATTCAGCCGCGAGATCCGCAAGAATCCGAATCGTCTGCTGCTGTCGCCCAAGGCCGACGCGCCGGAGGAGTCCGAACGATGAGAGGGGCCGCCAAGGCCGTCCTGCTCGCGCTGTTGCTGTCCATCGGCGGCTGCGAGTCGGTACCCGTACCCGAAGTGACCTGGTACCGGCTGCCGGACCCGGTGCTGCCGCCGGCGCATGCGGTGCGTTTCGCCGTGCCGGTCGACGTCGCGATCTTCAGCGCCGACGGCATCTACGCCGATCAGGCGCTGATCTACGCGCTCGACAAGGACGGCCATGCGCTGCGCACCTATCACTATCGCCAATGGAGCGATCCGCCGGCACGCATGCTGCAGCGCCGGCTGATCCGCGTGCTGCGCGATATCGAAGCTGCGCCGCAGGTCAGCGACCGCCTCCCCGCGAGCGCGAACGTCGTGCGCGTCAGTGCGGTGATCCAGCGCTTCGAGCGCATCGAAGACGCCGGTGTCTGGCATGTCGACGTGGCGCTGCAACTGCGTGTCGAGCACGCGGGCGCGCTGCTCGCCGAGGAGGTCTATGCCTCGCGCGTCGCCGCGGCCGATGCGGAAATTCCGGCGACCATCGCCGCCTACGGCCAGGCCCTCGACCAGATCTATGCGGCGTTCGTCGCGCGGCTGGCGAGCCTCGGCGCGCAGGTGCGGACATGAGCGCGCTGGCGTTCTCGCCGCACCGGCTGCGTCAGCTCGAGGCGATGGGCATCGTCGCGTACCGGCTGCGCTCGCGCGCCGCGACGAACGCGTCCGTTGCCGCCGTGCCCGATGGGGACGTGGCGGCCGAGGTCGTTCGCGCACGCATCGTCGTCATCTGCGAACAAGTCGCGGACACGACGGCGAAAACGCTGGCGGCGGCACTCGGCGTTCCGGAGACCGCGCTGGATTGGCAGGTTCCGCGCGACGGTCGCCTGCCCGAACTCGACCAGAACGCCGCGGCGTTTCTCGTGCTCGGTCAGTCGCTTGCGCGCGTGCTCGGTGCCGAGTTGCCGACGACGGCACAGCAGGCGGCCACTATCGTCGTCACTGCCTCGCCGGCCGACTGGCGCGGCAATGCGCTGGCGAAACGTCTGCTGTGGCAGGCGTTGCGACCGCTGCGCCGGCATCTGCGAGGGCAGTCGTGGTAGCGATGCTGAAAACCGGCTTGCCGGAAATGCGGCCGATGCGGCCCGAGGAAGTGGCGGAAGTCGCCGCCGTCGAGATGCGCGCCTACGAGTTTCCCTGGAGCGAAGGCATCTTCCGCGACTGCCTGCGTGCCGGCTACAACTGCTGGGTGCTCGTGCGCGACGACGTGCTCATCGGCTACGGCGTGCTGTCGGTCGCCGCCGGCGAAGCGCATGTGCTCAATGTCTGCATCTCGCCCGATGCGCAAGGTGAAGGACACGGCCGGCGGCTCATGCGGCGCCTCATCGATCTCGCGCGCTGGCACAACGCCGAGCGCGTATTCCTCGAAGTGCGCCCGAGCAACCCGCGCGCAATTCAGCTGTACCACTCGCTCGGATTCAACGAGATCGGCCGGCGGCCGAACTACTACCCGGCCGCGCGCGGCCGCGAGGACGCCATCGTCATGGCGCTGGAGCTGCTGTCGCCGGACTTCGGCTGAGCCCGCTCAGCGCGGCGGCGAGACCGGCTCGCGCACGACGACGAATTCGCCTTCGATGACGCCTGCGGGTGCGGGACGCTCCGACGGCGGAGCCTGCGGCCGGGTTGCTTCGCCGACCGGCGTCGCGGGCCTGCCGAACTGGCGTGCAGCCCAGATGGCTGCGCCGATCGCGGCGAGGCCGAGCACGATGAAGAAGCCGAACACGAGCGTGACGCCCACCACGACGACACCCAGCAACGCCGACAACGCGCGCAGCAGCGGGTGACGCGTACGCGGAAGACGGAACAGGACAGCGGCCATGGGGACCTCGACTCGGTATGGCATCATGCGAAGGCCCAGTGTGGGGCTTTCCGGTAGCAACTCAAGTGCTTGAAGTCAGTGCCGATGCGGGCAGGGCGCTCTGTCGCCTCGACGAAATCCCCGACGGCGGCGCGATCGCCGTCGACATCGACAGCAGTACCGGCGGATTCAGCCTGATCCTGCTGCGCCGCGGCGAACAGGTTTTCGCCTATCACAACGAATGCCCGCACGCGGGACGGCGACTCGACTGGGCTCCCGGCAAGTTCCTGATCAAGGACGGCGCCGTGATCTGCGCTGCGCACGGCGCCACCTTCGACATTCCGACCGGAGCCGTCATCGCCGGCCCCTGCCGCAACGGCCTCGCGCCGATGCGGTTGAACGTTGCCGATGGCGTGGTTGCGCTGCCGTAGCGCAAGGCGGCGTATGAAAGCTCTGCTCCTCCGCGTAGCGGGCCGAAGCGCTACTGCCCGAACACCCAGTTCACCGCGATCAGCAGCGTGATCAGGAGCAGCAAGGTCAGCGGCAGGCCGACGCGCCAGAAGTCGCGGCGGCGATAGCCGCCGGGGCCACCGACGATGGTCAGCACCGGGTTCGCGTTCGCGATCACGAAAGTGTTAGAGGTCGAGATCGCGACGATCAGCGCGTAGACCGCCGGATTGCCGTTGGATGCGAGCGCGATGTTGATCGCCATGGGCACCATCATCACGGTCGCGCCGACGTTGGAGATGACCTGCGCGAAGAACAGCGCGAGGACGGCGATGACCGCCTGCAGCGCCCACTGCGGCCAGGCGCCGAGGTAGATCAGCACTTCCTGGGCGACCCAGGCCGCGGCGCCGGTCGTGTCCATGGCCCAGCCCAGCGGAATCAGGCAGGCCAGCGTGAAGATCGTCTTCCAGTTGATCGAGGCATAGGCCTCGTCCATCGTCAGCACGCCCGCGAGCAGCATGCCGACTGCGCCGGTCAGCATCGCGACCGACAGCTTCATGCTCGTGAACAGGCCGAGCAGCATCGCGAGGCCGAAGAACGTCAGTGCGTGCCAGAGCTTGGCCGGGCGCGCTTCCTCTTTCGGGATGTCGGTCACGACGACGAAGTCGCGGTCCTCGGCCGCATGTGCGAGATCGCGCCAGGAGCTGTGCAGCACGAGCGTGTCGCCCGCGCGCAGCGAGACCTTGCGCACGTCCTCGCGGAACACTTGCTCGCCGCGATAGATCGCGAGCACGCTGATGCCGTGATGCTTGCGCATCCGGAGGTCGCCCAGCACTCGCTTGACGAAACGCGAGGTCGGCGGGATCACCGCCTCGGAAATGCCGGCGCGACCGGGATTGAACATGTCGCCGAACTGGCGCAGGCGCGCCTGCACGCGCAGCAGCTGGTTCTGCGCGAAGTCGTTGACGCTGTCGCGGTGGCCGAGCACGCCGAGCACGGTGCCGACCCAGATCATCTGATCGGCCGGCGGCGCGAGGCGCGATTCGTTGCCGTTCTTCATCGCGAGGATCAGCGGCGCACCGCGCATCTGCTCGACCTCGCCGACGCTCATGCCGACCAGCGGGCTTTCCGCGGTCACGGTCAGTTCCATGACCTCGCCGTCGATGCCGTAGGTCTCCGCGATGTAGGTTTCCGTGCGGCCCGGCGTGACCTTCTGTTTGCT
>CAMLSI010000146.1 GCA_946482585.1 uncultured Lysobacteraceae bacterium | reverse complement strand
TGCGAGGCCGTCATCGAGCCGGTGACGCAGCCGCTCCCGTTCCGCCATCGCCGGGTCGTCCGTTTCGAAAGGCCGGCAAGTATCCGGGCCGCGGTCGGCAAAATCCAGTCGCCGCAACAAAAAGACCCGCTTGAGGCGGGTCTTCGTGACGGTATGACGAGGCTCGCGGCCGTGTCAGGCCAGGCTGACCTGCACGCGGGTCACGACGATGCCGACATCGCGCAGGCTCTCGTTCAGCGCGGCCTTCAGCCGGCTGTTGCGCGATTCGGGAGTTTCCTGGGCGGGATCGTCGATCGCGCGGGCTGCGTTGAGCAGCCGGCCCCGGATCAGCGCATCGGCCCGGTCGATCGTGGCATCGGCGCGTTCGGCGTCGATGACTTGCCAGTAGACCTTGCCGCTGAGGCGCATTGCTGCGTCGGCATCGGCGAGCGGAAACAGCTCGTCGAGCGCAAGCACATGACCAGTAAGAGAAATTCGGTGGACGACACGCTCGAGGAGCGGCCAGATCAGATGCGTTCCGGGCTGCAGCAGGCGCGCCTGACCATTGAGGCGGCGCAGCGTATAGACGGTGCCTTCCGGGATGCGCTTGATGGACAGCACGGCGATGACAGCGGCCACGCTCAGGAACAAGAAAAGTATGCTCTGTGACATTTTGAGAACCCCTCTTAATTCAAGAGGTTAAAGCGAATTCTTGTGACTCTGACCCAAATTCGCAGCCGAGCCTGATGAAAAGTAGCGGATTAATTATTCCTTAACGGAAACAAACTGTCGCTGAACGGTTTCGCGAAAGTCACGGTACTGGTTCACAGATCCTGCACATTCCGCGCTTGCATGTTCCGCGCCGCGCGCCCGACCGCGGCCAGCAGTTCGCGTGTGTGCGTATGACGCGGCCGGGCGAAAACTTCCTCAACCGACCCGTATTCCGCGAGTTCGCCTCGCCACAGCACGCCGACATCGTCGGCGCAGGCGGCGACGAGATCCAAGTCATGCGTCACGAACAGCAGCGCCAGCCCGCGTTCGAGCTGCAGCCGGCGCAGCAACGTCAGGATCTGCTGCTGCACGACCGCATCGAGCGCACTGGTCGCCTCATCGAGCAGCAGCGCCGCGGGACGTGCGGCCAGCGCACGCGCGATGGCGACGCGCTGACGTTGCCCGCCGGAGAGCGTGTGCGGATAGCGTGCCGCGAACGCCGGATCGAGTCCGACGTCGGCCAGCAGCGACGCGACCTGATGCAGCTCGTCCCGTTTCGACGCGTTACGGGCGAGCCGCACCGGTTCGGCAACGATATCGCCGACACGCCAGAGCGGATCGAGCGAAGCGCCGGGGTCCTGGAACACGAGTTGCAGCGGCCCGCGCAGCGATGCCGGGTCGGTCAACGGAAGTGTGTGAGCGATGCCGTCCAGCACCAGGCGTCCCGAATCGCTCGCACGCAGACCGACGAGGCAGCGCAGCAAGGTCGACTTGCCCGAACCGGATTCGCCGACGACGGCGAGCGTGCGGCCACGATCGAGCCGAAAACTGATGTCGCGCAGTGCGGACCGGCGCCCCGAACGCCAGAGGCGCGTCGCCGCATGACTCGCACAGAGTCCGTCGACCTGCAGCAGCGGCTCGACGTCAGCGGCGTTCACGGCAGCCGGCGGCGGCGCCGGCGTGGCCGCCGCCAGCAGGGCGCGCGTCTGCGCTCGCGCGGGCGCGGCGAACAACGTCGAGGTGTCGGCAAATTCGACGATATGTCCCTGGTCGAGCACGGCGACGCGATCGGCGATGTGTCGCACGAGCGCGAGGTCGTGACTCACGAACAACAGGGCGAGTCCGCGCTGCCGCCGCAAGATGTCGAGCAGTTCGACGATCTGCAGCCGGATCGTGCTGTCCAGCGCGCTGGTGGCTTCGTCGGCGATCAACAGCCGCGGGTCGCCCGCGAGCGCGAGCGCGATCAGCACCCGCTGCCGCTGCCCGCCCGACAGCTCGTGCGGAAACTGTGCGAACCGACGTTCGGGCGTGTCGATGCCGACTTCGGCCAGCAGCTCCAGCGCGCGCCGCCGCGCGCCGCCGCGCGCGGCGCCGGCATGACGCAGGGCTTCGACGAGCTGCGCGCCGACCCGGCGCAACGGGTGCAGGCTGGCCTGGCTATCCTGCCAGACCATGCCGATACCGCCGCGGCGCACGCGCTGCCAGGTTGCCGCGGAAGCTCCGGCGAGTTCCTCGCCCGCAAAAACGATCGAGCCCGAAACGACTGCGGCGGCCGGCAGCAGTCCGATCAGCGCGGTGCTCGTCAGGCTCTTCCCGGAACCCGACGCGCCGATCAGCCCGAGGCAGGTGCCCGCGGCGAGATCGAACGCGACCGCCTCGACGGCCGGCTGCGGCCTGCCCTGCAGCACGATGCGCAGATCGCGGACTTGCAACAGCGGGGCGCTCACGGCAGCGCCCGGCGCGGATCGAGACGACGCCGAAGGGCTTCGCCGAGGAACTGACACGTGATCAAGGTCAGCGCAAGCGCGAGTGCCGGCGCGACCAGGGTCCACGGTGCCGCATCCATTTCCTGCGTACCGTCGAACAGCATCGCGCCCCAGCTCGCCGCGGGCTCGTCGACCGAAAGACCGAGAAAACCGAGAAACGATTCGATGAGGATTGCGTTCGGCACGCCGAGGCTCAGGTAGACGAGCGCGAGCCCGAGCAAGTTCGGCGCGACGTGCCGCGCCATGATCCACGCCGGCCCGGCACCGAGCAGCCGGGCCGCGTCGACGAATGCGACACCGCGCAGTCGAGCCGCTTCGGCGCGGATCACGCGCGCAAGGTCCATCCAGACATAGCCGCCGATTGCCGCGAGCAGCAGCGGCAGGGAGCGTTCGAACACGGTCAGCAGCAGAATGACGATGAGCAGGAACGGCAGTGCGGCCATGAGATCGAGCAGCCGCATGAGCACCCGGTCGACGATACCGCCCACATAGCCCGCGACTACGCCGTAGGTCATGCCGATGCCGAGCGCGACGAGACTCGCGAGAACGCCGATCAGCAGGGACAGGCGTCCGCCGACGCAAAGCCGCACGAACACGTCGCGGCCGATCGCGTCGGTGCCCAGCCAATGACCGTGCGCCAGGCCCGGTGCCGCGGAGAGGTGATCCCAGTCGGTATGGTCGACGCCGTAGCGGCTGAACCATGGTCCGACGATGCACGACAGCGCGAGCGCGCCGAGGATCCAGACGCAGCGTCGTATCGTGCGGTCGGCGAATTCGGCGGCCGGGTCGCCGCGCCGGAGAGACGCGGATTCCGGCGGCGCCGTTTCAGCCATGCGGGAACAGCGCGGCGAAATCGACGCTGCGCAGCGGGCGAGGTTCGCCGAGGTAGTTGCCCTGCGCGTAGTCGGCGCCGGATACACGCAACGCCTCGAGCGTCGAGAAGCTGTCGACATGCTCGCCGATCACGCGCAGCTTGAGCGACTGCGCGAGCTGCGTGATCGAGCCGACCATCTTGCGATCAAGCTCGCTGCCCGGCATGCCCTGCACGAAGCTGCCTTCGACCTTGACGAAATCGACCGGCAGATGGCGCAGGTGCGTGAAGCTCGAGAAGCCCGTGCCGAAATCGTCGAGCGCGAAGCGGCAGCCGAGCTTCTTCAATGCCGAGATGAACTTGCGCGCACTGTGCAGGCTGGTCAGCTCCGATGTTTCGGTGATCTCGAACACGAGCTGGCGGGCCGGCACGCCCGAGGTGCGGATCGCCGCTTCGATGAGCTTCAGCGAATCGGGGTCGGCCAGGGTCATGTTCGACAGGTTGACGTGGAACGCGATCGGCGCCTTGACGCCGCGCACGCCCGACAGATAGCGCAGCAGCCGGTTCAGGACCCAGAGGTCGAGCTTGGGCATCATGCCGACGCGCTCGGCCAGCGGCACGAACACACCCGGCGAGATCAGCTGTCCATCCTTGCCGACCATGCGGATCAGGATCTCGAACAGATATTCCTGTCCGGCCGTGCCCGAGCCGTTGACGCGCCAGCCCTGCCGTTGCACGACGGCCGATTCGCTGCGCGGCAGCGCCGCGATCGGCACGATCGGCTGCACCAGCAATACGATGCGCTCCTGCTCCATGGCCTGGCGCAGGCGTTCGGTCCAACCCGCCTCGATCTCGCGCGCGATGCGCGCGTCGTGTTCACCGACGTAGATCTCGGTCTGGTCGCGGCCGCGCTGCTTGGCGGTGCGGCAGGCGAGGCGCGCGTGTTCGACGACGTATTCCGCCGACGGGGTGTCGCGGCTGATCACGGCGACGCCGATCGAGGCCGTGACGGAACGGTTCACGCCGCCGTATTCGTACTTGCACTGATGCAGCAGCTCGCGATAGCTGTCGGCGAGCGGAAACAGGTTCTCGAGCTGCACGCCCGACAGCATCAGCGCGAGGCGATCGCCTTCGATGCGCGCGAGCACGTCGTGTTCGCGCAGGCGCTTGCCGAGCACGGTCGCGATCTCGATGAGCAGACGTTCGCTCGCGGACACGCCGGCAGCGTCGACGATCGCGCTGAAGCGATCGAGATCGATGTAGAGAATCGCCGAATAGCCGCCGGCTTCACGGCGACGCTGCAGCTCCTGGGCGACCTGGTGCGTGAAGTGACGCGCGTTGACGAGACCGGTGAGCTTGTCGTGCGTCATTTCCCAGCGCAGGTTGTCGGCGCTCTTGCGTTCGGAAATGTCGCGGAACACGATGACCGAGCCCTGGCGACGGTTCTGGATCGCGAGCGGCAGCACCGAGCATTCGACCGTCATGCCGCTCTTGTCGCGGCGCCAGAACACGGTCTCATGTCCCTTGAGCGCGTTGCCGGCGGTATAGGCCTGATCGAGACCGGGTTCGGTGGCATCGCCGCCGTTCTCCTCGCCCGTCTGGTGGATCAGGCCTTGCGCCGACTTGCCGATCAGCGCGTCTTCGTCGTCGTAGCCGAGCAGGCGCAGGCCGGTCGGATTGATGAAGGTGATGACGCCGCGCTGGTCGACGCCGTACACACCGTCACCGACCGAGCCGAGAATGCCGTCGAGCCGCTGACGCTCGGCTTCGACCGATTTCTGCATCTGGATCTGCCGCGACAGCGTCTTCACGCGCGCGAGGAACAGCTCCTTCGCTTCGTTCTTGAACATGCACTCGATCGCGCCGGCGTCGAGGCTCTTGACGATGATGTCTTCGCGATACGTGCCGGTGATGATGGCGAGCGTCGGTGCGCCCGGCAGACCGGCGAGACGGCGGCACAGCTCGTCGCCGTTTCCGTCGGGCAGGAAGTAATCGACGATGGCCAGATCGAAGGTCTCTTTCGCCGCCTTGTCGGCGGCTTCGGCCAGCGTGCCTGCGCTCGCGACCGCATAGCCCTGGCGTTCGAGCAACTGCTGATAGGCCAACCGCACGCTCTGGGAATCGTCGACGAACAGGATGCGTATGCCCTGCGACGGAACGGCTGCAGTTTCGTTCTGCGGCGCCAGCCGCTCGGCACGCGGCTCGAGCTGGGCGAGCGCCGCCGGAATCTTGCTGAACTGCGTCCAGAGCACGATGGCGGCTTTGCCGCGGCGCCGCGCCCAGGCGTCGAGTTCGGGACTCTGCTCGTGCACCATCAGCAGCACCGGCAGCTCGCGCTGCGTGTCGGTCAGCAGGTGATCGAGCAGTGCGAGGCAATCGCGGGTCGGCCGTGCCGGCACGCCGACGATGAGTACGCCGTAAGGTTGTGCGAGTTCGAGCGAATGCTTGAGGTGATCGATCGTGTCCAGATACGTCGCCAGCTCGCTGCGGGCCGCGAGGCCGGCAGCCGTCAGGGTGCGCTTGAGCAAATGACTCAGCGTCGTTGAGCGTTCGACGACCAGAATGCCGGACAAGGTGTTGTTCCTGCTGGACCGCATTGCAGAGCGGGCCTCATGCCCGTGCTGCATCCCCGTAGCGGACGCGCACTATGACCCGCTCAAGCCAGTCATTTCAAGTACGTACGTGAGTCTCGACCTTCGCCTCGGCGACGCCGCTGTCATCGTCGAGTACGGCAAACCGCGGCGAAAACCGCCACCGGCGACGGGCGGGCCGCGGCATGCGGTCGCGCCGTGCCGCGCCGCGGCGGCGTTGCGCTACGCTGTCGCGCTTCTGTCGTCTGCCGGAGTTCCGACCATGGCCTATCCCGCCGCCCGTCCGCGGCGCATGCGGCGCGACGCGTTCTCGCGCGCACTCATGCGCGAGACCGTCCTGACGAGTGCCGACCTGATCCTGCCGGTGTTCGTGCGCGAAGGCGCCGGCCGCGAAGCCGTATCGTCGATGCCCGGCGTCGAGCGTGTCGGTATCGCCGAGCTGCTCGAACTCGCCCGCGAGGCGCAGGCGCTCGGCATTCCGGCGCTCGCGCTGTTTCCGGTCACGCCACCCGAGGCCAAGAGCCTGGATGCGGCCGAAGCCTGGAATCCCGACGGTCTCGCCCAGCGCGCGGTACGCGCGCTCAAGCAGACCTGCCCCGAACTCGGCGTCATCACCGACGTCGCGCTCGATCCGTTCACGACGCACGGCCAGGACGGCCTCATCGACGAGACGGGCTACGTGCTCAACGACGAGACCGTCGCGGCGCTGGTGCGCCAGGCCCTGTCGCACGCGGCCGCGGGCGCCGACGTCGTGGCACCGTCGGACATGATGGACGGCCGCATCGGCGCGATTCGCGATGCGCTGGAAAAAGCCGGTCATATCCACACACGCATCCTCGCGTACTCGGCCAAGTACGCGTCGAGCTTCTACGGGCCGTTCCGCGATGCGGTCGGCTCGGCCGCGAATCTCGGCAAAGGCAACAAATATACCTACCAGATGGACCCGGCGAACAGCGACGAGGCGCTGCGCGAAGTCGCGCTCGACCTCGACGAGGGCGCCGACATGGTCATGATCAAGCCGGGCCTGCCCTACCTCGATATCGTGCGCCGCGTGAAGGACCGCTTCGGCGCGCCGACCTTCGTCTATCAGGTCAGCGGCGAGTACGCGATGCTCAAGGCCGCTGGGCAGAACGGCTGGATCAACGAACAGGCCTGTGTCATGGAGGCGCTGACCAGCATCAAGCGCGCCGGCGCCGATGCGATCCTGACGTATTTCGCGCTCGACGCGGCGCGCTGGCTCAAGCAGCCGCAGGCACGGTGAGTCCGCGGGGAACCGAATGGTCGCGGTCGTGATGCCGCAACGGACTCCCGCAGAGAACTAGCGCGCCTAAGGCAAGACCGGAACCCGCCGCGTCAGCGCGATTTCCGACGTCGAGATCGCGCATCGCCAGGCCAGGACTTCGACGCCGGCCGCGCGGGCGTCGCGCAGCCCGCGCGCGTAGGCCGGATCGATCTCGCTCGCCGCGCGCACCGCGAGCACGTCGGCGCGCTGCACGCAGAACAGCAGCACCGCACGCGCGCCGTCGGCAACGACGCGCTGCAGCTCGCGCAGGTGACGCAACCCGCGAGCGCTGACCGCGTCGGGGAAAATTCCGAGACCGTATTCGTCGGCCGCCGTGACCGATTTGACCTCGACATAGCAATCAGGCCGCTGCGGCGCGTGCAGCAGCAGGTCGATGCGACTGGCCTCGTCGCCGTAGCGCACCTCGCGCCGGCATCCGGAATAGCCCTCCAGCGAAAGCACGCGGCCCGCGGCGATCGCTTCGACGGCGAGCGCGTTGGCGCGCGCCGGATGCACGCCGACGAGCGCGCCGTCGACCTCGGCCAGTTCCCAGGTCCAATCGCAACGCCCGGTGCCGGCGCGTTCGCTGGCCCAGACGCGCAGTCCCGGCGCCGAGTAGCCGAGCATGCGTCCCGTGTTCGGGCAGTGGGCGAGGATTTCGCGGCCGTCGTCGAGGCGGATGTCGGCGAGAAAGCGCTGCCGGCGCGCCAGCAGCGTGCCGCGGTGCAGGGGCGGAAAGCGCATGCGGCGACGATGCCGGGCGAGGTCGGGCGGCGCAAGCGCGGCTGGTATCATGCCGCGATGAAACCGTCTCCTTCCGCCAACCCTACCGTCCAACTCAAGATCGAACGCCGCTCGAATCATCCCTGGATCTTCCAGAAGATGGTCGAGAAGCCCGCGGAACGTCCCAAACCGGGCAGCGTCGTCGACATCTACGACCGCGACGGCACCTTCGCCGGCCGCGGCTTCTACAACGGCCATTCGCGGATCGCGCTGCGGGTGCTGACGCAGGACCCCGCCGAAGCCGTCGACGCCGCCTTCTTCGAGCGCAAGATCGCCCAGGCGGTCGCGCTGCGCCGCGACGTGCTGCAGCTCGACCGCGTGACCGACGCCTATCGCGTCGTTCATTCCGAAGGCGACGGCCTGTCCGGGCTCGTCGTCGATCGCTTCGCCGATACGCTCGTCATCGAATTCTTTTCGGCCGGCATGTTCCGCCAGCGCGACCTGATCCGTCGCTGCCTGCTCGAGCACTTTCCCGACAGTCAGGTCTACGCGTTCGCCGAAGAGCACGTGCAGAAGCAGGAAAGCTTCGATTGCTCCACGCCGCCGACGCCGCGACCGACCGTGATCGAAGAGCACGGCGTCAAGTTCCATGCGGCGCCCGGCACCAAGCACAAGACCGGCTTCTTCGCCGACCAGCGCGACAACCGCCTCGCGCTCGCGGGCTTCTGCCAGGACAAGCGTGTGCTGGATCTGTGCTGCAATTCCGGCGGCTTCGCGATCTATGCGAAAACCCTGGGCGGCGCAAAAGAAGTCGTCGGCGTCGACCTCGACGAGGAGATCCTCGAGGTCGCCGAATCGAACGCACGGCTCAACAAGGTCAAGGTGCGCTTCGTCCAGGCCGACATCTTCCACTGGCTCCGCGACGTGGCCGCGGGCCGCGCCGAGCAGTTCGACGTGGTCGTGCTCGATCCCGCGAAGATGACGCGCGATCGCGAGCAGGTGATTCCGGCGCTGAAGAAATACCTCGACATGAACAAGCTCGCGCTCGGCGCGGTCAAGCCCGGTGGAATCTTCGTCACCTGCTCGTGCACCGGCCTCGTCAGCGAGGAACAGTTTCTCGACATGCTGCGCCGTGCCGCCTTCTATTCGAACCGGACCGTGCAGGTGCTCAAGATCAGCGGCGCCGGACCTGACCATCCGTGGCAGGCGCACGTGCCGGAGTCGCGCTACCTCAAGGCCGTTTTCTGCCGTGTCGACTGAATGTGACGAAGTTCACGAAAATTCTTTTGCGTGGATCTGAGCCGCCCGCGATCGCCAATCCGAGTAACTAATACAAGGCGGTCATCGCCTTGCCAAAGCGCCACCGTAGGGCACCCCCTGAGCCTTACGGTGGCGTTTTGTTATCCGGCGTTTGCGAATGCATTTCCCGAATGCTTCCGCCGGGGCTCGACCATCGTGCGAGTGCGTCAGCAGGAGTCGACGGCCTTCAGATAGGCGCCGAATCCTTCGGTGTCGGTCTCGGCGAACACGAGCTCGGACACGCAGCAGGCCCGGATGCGATCGAGCCGGAAATTGCGGAAATCGCATCGCAAGCGGCACCACGCTCCCAAGGTCCAGCTGCCGCCCCAGAAGGCGAGGCAGAGCGGCTGGATTTCCCGCGTCGACACGTTGCCCTTCTCGTCGGAGTAGTCGAGCCGGACGACGCGGCGCTCGGCGATGGCCGCGTGAATGTCGTCGATATGTGCCTTGAGCGCGGCGTGCTGTCCGAAGTCGGGCGCGAACACGCGCGAGCGGTCGCTGCGTTCGCGCAGCTCGCCGGGCAATACGGCGTTGATCTTGATCAGCGCCGCATCGGCCGCGCGGCTCAGGCGCTCGCCGGCGAACGCCTGCACGAAGCGCGAACCGACGACGAGCGCCTCGAGTTCGTCAGGCTGGAACATCAGCGGCGGAATGTCGCTGCCCTTGCGCAGCACATAGCCGATGCCGGCTTCGCCCTCGATCGGCACGCCCGAGCGCTGCAGATCGGCGACGTCGCGATAGACGGTGCGCTGCGACACGCCGAGCGTTTCGGCGAGGCCGCGCGACGGCAACGCAGTCCGGCGTCCGCGCAGGGCATGGATGATGAGAAACAGACGATCGGCACGACGCATCGGACGAGCATGCCGCGGACGCGTCCGTCATGCCAGATGAACGATGGCCGTGACAGCCGTCGTTCGAGGCGGACGGATTCGCTGCGGCGGTACAGGCCGCCGCAGCGAAGCAGGCAGGCCGGACACGCGCCATGTCCGCGGCGCCCGTCGCGATCAGACCGCCGACCAGAGGCCGACGCGATTGCCTTCGGTGTCGCGGAACTGCGCGAAGAAACCCATGTCGCCCGGAATCTCGGTGCGCGGCACGATCGTGTCGCCGCCGTGCTCCTGCACGCGCCGCAGCACGGGCTCCAGGTTGTCGACGCTGAGATAGACCACGCTGCCCTGGATGGCCGGGCTGCACTCGGCATGACGGATCAGCGCGCCGCTGACATGGGGACGGCCGCCATACGGAAACACGGCGAGTTCGGTCTCGCCCATGGGTTCTCGCTTGAGCGGAACGCCCAGAATGCGTTCGTAGAACGTCTGCGCGCGGTCGATATCGACGGTCGGGATTTCGAACCAGGCGGGAACGGTCGGATTGAGCATGACGCTTCCAGGAATGACGTGCCGATTGCACGGACGCCATCGTGCCGACCTGCCACTGCCAGCATGGTGGCAGCAGCCTGCTTGCGGCGGCGCGTGCCTGGAATCGAAAAGGCCGCCTTGCGGCGGCAGTCGTGCCTAAATGGAAAAGGCCGCCCTGCGGCGGCGGTCGTGCCGGAATGGAAAAGGCCGCCTTGCGGCGGCCTTTTCGTCACGCGACCATGCTGCGATCAGGGTTCGAAACCGTTCTCGA
>CAMLSI010000145.1 GCA_946482585.1 uncultured Lysobacteraceae bacterium | reverse complement strand
CTGCGCGATGTGCTCGTCGCGCGCGCCGCGGCCGGCGTCAGCGTCTGCATCGTGCGCGACTGGCTGGGCTGTTTCGGGCTGGACGGCGGCGGGTTCTGGCAGCCGCTGCTCGACGCCGGCGGCGAAGTGCGCTCCTACAATCCGCCGCGCTTCTCGAGTCCGCTGGGTTGGATCAGCCGCGATCATCGCAAACTGCTCGTCGTCGACAACGACTATGCTTGCATCAGCGGCGTCTGCGTGTCGGAGAAATGGCTGGGCGACCAGAAGAAGCAGGTGCCGCCATGGCGCGACACCGGGGTGAGCCTGCGCGGTCCCGCCGTCGTCGAGCTCGTGCACATGTTCGCCGATATCTGGGGCCAGCTCGGCGCGCCGCTGCGCGCCGAGCTGCAGCAGGCCGTGCCGGCCGAGGCCGGCACGATCGACGTTCGCGTGATCGCGACGCAGCCGAGCACGGCCGGACTGTTTCGCCTTGACCAGTTGATCGCGGCGATGGCGCGCGAGCGCCTCTGGCTCGCGGACGCGTATTTCGTCGGCCTGCCGCCCTATGTGCAGGCGCTCGCGGCCGCGGCGCGCGACGGCGTCGACGTGCGCCTGCTGGTGCCGGGAACCAGCGACATCCCGGCCGTCGCGCGCATGTCGCAGTCGGGCTATCGCCCGCTGCTCGAGGCCGGCGTGCGCGTGTTCGAATGGAACGGCTCGATGATGCATGCCAAGACCGCCGTCGCCGACTCGCGCTGGGCGCGCGTCGGCTCGAGCAATCTCAACATCGCGAGCTGGATCGGCAACTGCGAGATCGATCTCGCCGTCGAAGACCGCGACTTCGCCGCGTGCATGGAGCGCCAGTACCTGATCGATCTCGACAACGCGACCGAGATCGTGCTGAAACGCCGCAAAGTGCAGAAAACCGCGCGTCCGCGACGCGTGCAGGGCGGCAGTTCCAGCCGAGCCGCAGCCGGTGTGATGCGCCTGGCCCACAGCGTCGGTTCGGCGCTCGGCAATCAGCGCGTGCTCGGCCGCGCTGAGGCGGGCTCGCTGCCCTGGGTCGCCGCGAGCCTGCTCGCGCTCGCCGTGGTCGGCCTGCGCTGGCCGTGGCTGCTGGCCTGGCCGCTCAGCGCAGTGGCCGGCCTGCTGGGCCTGAGCCTGCTGACGCGTTATCTGCAGACACGGCGGCGCACGAAGGTGTCGGCGCCGCACAAGGAAGAACGCGAGGAATCCGCGCCGGCGCCCTGAGGGGCCGGAACGCATCCGTCGCTTTCGATCTCTTCGTCACACGACGCTAGAGCACGGTGCCGGCGAAATCGAACTCGAAATCGTGCAGCCAATCGCAGACCGCAGCGCCGTTGGCGTAGTGTGCGCCGCTGCGCAGCAGCTCGCCGATATCGCTCATGTCGTCGACACCGCTCGCGACGACGATCTTGCCGAGTCCGCGCACCGCGGCGAACCGGTTCGCGAGCGTCGCCCACGGCGAACCGCCCGAAACGGACTGGGTCGGACGCTCGAACCGCACGACATTGAACGCGGCGTGGTGCAGCCAGCGCTGTGCGCGTTCGGAGTCGTCGTTCGCGCGCAGGCAGAAGCGCGCGCCGACGCGCTGCAGCGTCTCCATCGCCGCGTCGCCGGGCTGCTGCTCGATGAGGTCGGCAATATCGAACTCGAGCGCGATCGCCGCCGCCGACACGTCGTGCGCGCGCAGTTCTGTCGCGAGCCACGGCGCGAACGCGAGATCGAGCAGCGACTCGGCCGTGATCGGCAGGAACACGCGCAGCTCGCCGTGCGGCGCCCTGCTCGTGTGGATCTGGCGCAGGGCGAGACGGATCAGGCGGCGGTCGGCCTGCGTCGCGAGACCCAGCGAGCGGGCGAGCGGCAGATACTCGGCCGGCTCGATCAGGATGCTGTGGGAGCTGCGCGGCGGCTTCAGTTGCATGCGCGCGAGGTATTGCCCGCTGAGGTTGCCGGCCAGCGGCGCGAACGGCTGATACGTCAGCGGCGAATTGCCGAGGTCGGCAGCGGAACGCAGGATCGCGCGGACCAACCGCACGCGCGGGTCCTCGCTCGCCACGTTCGGGTCGCGCAGATCGAGTCCGACGTCGTTGCCGCCGGCCGCCTGCACGGTCAGCGCCTGCTGGCGCGTGCGGCGGATCAGGCTCTCGGCGCGATCGGCCGGACCGCTGACGCGCAAGGCGGCCAGGGTGAAATTCAGCCGCAGCGGATCGTCGGCCGTCAGCCATGGTCGCGCCGCGAGCCGGTTGCGTCCCTGTTCCAGCGCCTGGCGCAAGGTCAGCTCGTCGTCGCGCTGTGCGAGCGCCAGGAATACGTATTCGCCGTAGGCACAGATCGGCCGCGCGAACGGCAATTCCGCCGCGATCGCGGAAGCGAGCTGCTGGCCCAGTGCACCGGCGGCGACGAAACCGACGCGTTCGCGCACATTCTCGATGTCGTCGACCGCGATGTAGACCAGCGCCGTGCAGGCATCGCCGGCGCCCTCGGCCAGCAGTTGCAGTTCCTGCAGGAACACGTCGCGTCCCGACAGGGTGCCGCGCCGCTCGCCGCGCGCCGAACCGGTCGTCGCGCTCAGGGTGCGGGCGCGGCGCACGCGGCTCTCGACCGTCATCAGCAGATGCCGCGGCTTGACCGGCTTGGTCAGGAAGTCGTCGCCGCCCATCGAGATCGCGTCGAAGCGACGGTCGAGATCCTGCTCGCCCGACAGAAACACGACCGGCAGGAACGCGCAGCCGGGTTCCGCACGGATGGTCTGCGCGACTTCGATGCCGTTGCCGTCGGGCAGGTAGAAATCGAGCAGCACGAGGTCGGGGTGGAATTCGCGCACGGCGCCGATGACGCTCGTCGCGTCGACGCAGACCCGCGTCGTGATGCCGCGATGATGCAGCACCGATTCGCAGAACTTGGCCTGCGGCGGATCGTCTTCGACGACGAGCACGCGGTAGCCGAGGCTGCGGCGCTGTTCGAGCATTTCCTCGATGCGCGCCAGGATCACGATCGGGTCGCGGCTGGAGACGACCGCGTCGGCGCCGGCGCGCTGGGCAAACAGCACGCGCGCCGGATCGGCCGCTTCGGCGAGCACGATGCAGACCGGCGGGTCGCGCTGCGCATCGCGCGCGCGCGAAACCGTTTCGAGCAGCGCGTGCAGCTGCGGCACGAATTCGTCGTCGACGAGCAGCACGTCCGGCGGACTCTCGGTCATCGCGAGATTCAGCGGTGCGAACGCATCGAAGGGCCGCACGAGAAACCGTTGCGCGCCGAGCGTGGGAGCGAGCGTGTCGATGACGCGGTCGGCGCCGGCCAGGTAGTGCACTTGTCCGCGCACGTTGCTCGCCACCGCGCGCTTGGGCGAGCGCGGCGCGGGCCGCGGCGCCTCGGACGAATGGCCGAGACTGTCGACGAGGCTGGCCAGTGCCTGTCGCTGCACCGTGCTCGGCACGGCGCCGGTCTCGACGAAGGAACACAGGAACACGATGAGCTCGAGCGTCGGCGTGGCGATGTCGCCGATGTCCTGCGCTTCGGCGTCGGCGTTGATCTTTTCGAGCTCTTCGTGAAGCAGACCGGCCTTCACGCCGTCCCAGCCATCGCCGAGACTGCTGCGCCAGTCGTTCACGAATGCATCGAGGCGCTGCCGCAGCGCACGCTCGGCAGCGGGAGTACGGCGTGATGTGTCGACATCCGTTCGGGTTACGGCCATGTTCGTCGTCATGCCCCTGAGCAATGGTTGAACAGGTCTTCTCGATCGTCACGCATTCAACGTGGAGTCTTGCGCGACGATCACACTATACCGAGTGGAAGCGTACGTCTCCGCGCGCAATTCGGCCATGGGTCAAGCTGAACGCTTTCACGTTTGCCGCGAACTTTGCGCGCGCCTACACTGCCGGCCCGCCCGGCGCTGCCGCCGGCTTGCTCTGCTCCTTCGATGTCCGAAGACCGCATCGCCTACGCCAGCGGCCGCGAAGTGCTGACGCCCTCGCAGTTGACGCGGCGCGCGCGCGATCTGCTCGAAGACGCGTTCGGCCTCGTCTGGCTCGAAGGCGAGATCTCGAACTTCGCACGGCCCGCATCGGGCCATCTCTATTTCAGCCTCAAGGACGGCGGCGCGCAGGTGCGCTGCGCGATGTTCAAGCCGAAGAGCACGCTGCTCCGCTTCCGCCCCGCCGACGGCATGCAGGTGCTCGCCCGGGCGCGCGTCAGCCTCTACGAGGCACGCGGCGAATTCCAGCTCATCGTCGAACACCTCGAAGAAGCCGGCGAAGGTGCGTTGCGCCGCGAATTCGAACGACTCAAGGCTGTGCTCGCCGCCGAGGGATTGTTCGCCGCCGAGCGCAAGCGCCCGTTGCCGCGGTTTCCGCGCCGCATCGCCGTCGTGACGTCGGCGACCGGCGCGGCGGTGCGCGACGTGCTCAGCGTGCTCGCGCGCCGCTATCCGCTGCTCGCGGTCGACGTCGTGCCGGTGCCGGTACAGGGCAAGGAAGCGCCGCCGGCCATCGTCGCGGCGCTGCGCCGCATCGCCGCGGCCGCGCGCCACGATCTCGTGCTGCTCGCGCGCGGCGGCGGCTCGATCGAGGATCTCTGGGCGTTCAACGACGAAAGCGTCGCGCGCGCGATCCATGCGATGCCGCTGCCGGTGATTTCCGCGATCGGGCACGAGACCGATTTCACCATCGCGGATTTCGTCGCCGACCTGCGCGCGCCGACGCCGTCGGCGGCGGCCGAACTGCTCGCGCCCGATATCGGCGAACTCGCGCGTCGACTGCAGCAGCGCTCGCAGCGCCTGTACCTGCTGCTGCAGCGACGCCTGCAACAGCGCCAGCAAGCACTGGATCGCCTGCAGGCGCAATTGCAGGCTCGCAGTCCGGCGCAGCGTCTGCACCTCGGCCGCAGCCGGCTCACGGCGCTGCAGCTGCGCCTGCGCCATGCACTGCTGCAGGTGCGGCAGCAGGGTCGCGACCGCCTCGCCGCGCTCGAATCCCGGCTGTGGCGCCAGGCGCCGCAGCAGCGGCTGCAGCGTGCGCGGCTCGCGCTCGCCCACCAGCGCGAACTGCTGCAGCACCGCCTGCGCGGCGGACTCGACACGCGCCGCGCGCGGCTGGGCGCCCTCGCGCGCGCGCTGCACGCGGTCAGCCCCCTCGCCGTGCTCGCGCGCGGCTATGCGCTGCTGCAGGACACGCAGGACGACCGCGTGATCCGCTCCCCGGCCGACACGCAGCCGGGTGCGCTGCTGCGCGCCCGGCTCGCCGACGGCGAACTGCGCGTGCGCGTGGAGTGACGTGGCGGCGGCCGCGTCGCCGCGGCGCGATCGTCATGGCCTGTTCCCGTCGTTGACCGCCCGGGTTACGCTGCCGGGAATCGCGGCGGCAACGAAGGAGCGGTCATGAAAGCGTCCGACCTGTTCGTGAAAGCGCTGGAAGCCGAACGCGTCGAATACGTGTTCGGCATTCCCGGCGAGGAAAACCTCGACCTGCTCGAATCGCTGCGGACCTCCTCGATCCGCCTCATCCTGACGCGACACGAACAGGCCGCCGGTTTCATGGCCGCGACGTACGGCCGACTGACCGGCCGCGCCGGCGTCTGCCTGGCGACCCTGGGCCCCGGCGCGACGAACTTCGTGACCTCGGCTGCCTACGCCCAGCTCGGCGGCATGCCGATGCTGATGCTGACCGGCCAGAAGCCCGTAAAACTGTCCAAACAAGGACATTTCCAGATTGTCGACGTGGTGGGCATGCTCAAGCCGCTCACGAAATACACGCGCCAGATCGTGTCGGCCGACAACATTCCGGCGCGCGTGCGCGAGAGCTTCCGCCAGGCCGAGGAGGAGCGTCCCGGCGCGGCGCACCTCGAACTGCCCGAGGACATCGCGCGCGACGAAACCGATGCGATCCTGATTCCGGCGAGCTACCACCGACGCCCCATCGCCGACGAGAAAGCGGTCGCGCACGCGGCGACGGCGATCCGCGAGGCCAGGCGTCCGCTGCTCATGATCGGCGCCGGCGCGAACCGCAAGACCTGCTCCAAGATGCTGCGTGCGCTGGTGGACCACACCGGCATTCCGTTCTTCACGACGCAGATGGGCAAGGGCGTCATCGACGAGGACCATCCGCTCTGGCTCGGCAACGCCGCGCTCAGCGACGGCGACTTCGTGCATCGCGCGATCGAACAGGCCGACTGCATCGTCAATTGCGGCCACGACGTCATCGAGAAGCCGCCGTTCTTCATGCGCCGCGGTCTGCGCACCGTGATCCACGTGAACTTCTCGAGCGCCGAGGTCGATACGGTCTATTTCCCGCAGATCGAACTGATCGGCGACGTCGCCAATTCCGTCTGGCAGCTCAAAGAAGCACTGCAGCCGCAGCCGCACTGGGATTTCGGCTGGTTCGACACGGTGCGGAAGCACCTCGAGGACCATCTGCTCAAGGGCGCCGACGATGCGCGCTTTCCCGTCCATCCGGTGCGCCTCGTCGCCGACGTGCGCCGGGTCATGCCCGATGACGGCATCCTGTGTCTCGACAACGGCATGTACAAGCTCTGGTTCGCACGCTACTACCGCTCGCGCCAGCCCAACACCGTGCTGCTCGACAACGCGCTCGCGACGATGGGCGCGGGCCTGCCGTCGGCGATCGCGGCGAAGATCGTGCATCCGCAGCGCAAGGTCGTCGCCGTCGCCGGCGACGGCGGCTTCCTCATGAATTCGCAGGAGCTCGAAACCGCGGTGCGGCTCGGACTCGACCTGACCGTGCTGCTGTTGCGCGACGACGCCTACGGCATGATCAAGTGGAAACAGGCACATATGGATTTCCCGAACTTCGGCATGGACATGGGCAATCCGGACTTCGTGCGCTATGCCGAATCCTACGGCGCCCGCGGCCACCGCCCGCGCGACACGGCCGAGTTCGCGCCGCTGCTCGCGCGCTGCCTCGATACGCCGGGCGTGCATCTGATCGACGTGCCGATCGACTATTCCGACAACGACCGCGTGCTCAATCGCGAAATACGCGAATTGAGTCGGGCGATTTGAAGAACGAGCCCTCCCCTTCAGGGGGAGAGTTTTCCAGGCTCCGAACCGTCGGCCGCTACAAGGAGGAACATCGTGCTCGCCGAAACCTATCCCTACTACCTCGCGAACCGGCCCGTCGCGGCCAACACCGATCTGGAGGTCACCGACAAGTTCACGGGCAAGGTCGCGACGCGCGTCGCGCTGGCCGACGCGGCCGCGATCGATGCGGCGATCGCGGCCGCGGTCGACGCGCAGGAGCCGTTGCGCCGGTTCGCGCCGTACCAGCGCCAGGCCGTGCTCGAGCATTGCATCGCACGCTTTCGCGCACGCGCCGAGGAAATGGCCGTCGCGCTCTGCATCGAAGCCGGCAAGCCGATCAAGGACGCGCGCGGCGAGGTCTCTCGGCTCATCGACACCTTCAAGGTCGCTGCCGAGGAGTCGCTGCGGATCGATGGCGAGGTCATCAATCTCGAGATTTCCGCGCGTGCGCGCGGCTATCGCGGCTTTTCCAAACGCGTCCCCATCGGGCCGTGCTCGTTCATTTCCCCGTTCAACTTCCCGCTGAACCTCGTCGCGCACAAGGTCGCGCCGGCGGTCGCGGCCGGCTGCCCGTTCGTGCTCAAGCCGGCGAGCCGCACGCCGATCGGCGCACTCATCATCGGCGAAGTGCTGGCCGAAACCGACCTGCCCGCGGGCGCGTTCTCGATCCTGCCGGCGCACCGCGACGGCGCCGATCTGTTCACGACCGACGAGCGCTTCAAGCTGCTGTCGTTCACCGGGTCGCCCGGCGTCGGCTGGGATCTGAAGGCGCGCGCCGGCAAGAAGAAAGTCGTGCTCGAGCTCGGCGGCAACGCCGCGTGCATCGTGGATGCCGACCAGCGCGAGCGGCTCGATTTCGTGATCGAGCGGCTCGTGTTCGGTGCGTTCTATCAATCGGGACAAAGCTGCATCAGCGTGCAGCGCATCCTCGCGCACGATTCGCTCTACGATGCGCTGCGCGAAAAACTCGTCGCCAGAGTGAAGACGCTCAAGTGCGGCAATCCGCGAGACGAGGACACGTTCATCGGCCCGATGATCGACGTCAAGGAAGCGCAGCGCCTCGACGGCTGGATACGGCAGGCCGTCGCGGCCGGTGCGACGCTGCTCTGCGGCGGCGGCCGCGACGGCGCGATGCTGGAACCCGCCGTGCTCGAGGGCGTCGATCCGAAGCAGGCGGTGTCGTGCCAGGAGGCGTTCGGTCCCGTCGTGCTGCTGCAGCGCTGGAACGATTTCGACGCGGCGCTGGCGGCGGTCAACGACAGCGACTTCGGGCTGCAGGCAGGGCTTTTCACTTACGACGTGCGCAAGACCATGAAAGCCTGGGACGTGCTCGAAGTCGGCGGCGTCATCGCCGGCGACGTGCCGAGTTTCCGTGTCGACAACATGCCCTACGGCGGCGTCAAGGATTCCGGGCTCGGCCGCGAAGGCATCCGCTATGCGATCGAGGACATGACGGAGCTGCGCCTGCTCGTGGTCCGCGATGCGTGACGGGTTCGGGTGAATCGTCCGGCCCGACGTGATTTCCTCGGGCCGCGATTCCCGTACCGGAATCGCCGTGACGCCGCGGTTCGCCCGCGGCCTGCCGCTACCTGCCCGGGAGTTCCGCATGCGTGCCCTGCTCGTCCTCGTGTTGTCCGGCGCTGCGACAATGGCATCGGCGCAGACGCCGGTTTTTCCCTTTCCGCAGCATGTGCACTATGCGGCCGGCAGCCTGCGGCCTGACCACCGCACGCAGGCCCAGCTCGACCAGGACGTGCGCGACGCCTACGCGCGCTGGAAAACCGCCTACCTGCGCACGGCCGGCACCGATGCCGGCGGCAATGCGCTCCATCGCGTGCTCTGCGATACCGACGGCAACGGCAATACGGTGTCCGAAGGCCAGGGCTACGGGCTCGTCATCGTGAGCCTCATGGCCGGTCACGATCCCGAGGCGGCCGCGATCGCCGCCGGACTCGCGCGCTACGTGGCGCTGCATCCGAGCGGCATCGACAACCGGCTCATGAGCTGGAACATCACGGCCGCCGGACAGCCGCAGGAAGGCAACGACAGCGCGTTCGACGGCGACAACGACATCGCGCTGGGCCTGCTGATCGCCGCGACGCAATGGCCGGATGCGTCCGTCGGTTTCCGCACGCGCGCGACGACGATGCTCGCGGGCCAGGCCGCGTCGGTCATGGGTCCCGCTTCAAAGCTGCCGCTGCTCGGCGACTGGGTCGCTCCGAACGGCACGACCTACAATCAGTACAGCGTCCGTCCTTCCGATTTCATGCCGGCGCACGCACTGAATTTCGCCGCGGCGACCGGCGCGCCGATCTGGTCGCAATCCATCGTCGCGATGCGCGCGGCGGTCGAACATCTGCAGACCGCATACGCGCCGACGACCGGGCTCGTGCCGGATTTCACTGTGCGCGAAAGTGCCGGTTCGAGCGAGCTCAAACCCGCGCCCGCGAATTTCCTCGAAGGCCCGAACGACGGCTACTACGACTACAACGCGGGCCGCGTACCGTGGCGTCTCGCCACGCATGCGCTGCTGCACGACGATCCGCACAGCGCACGGCAGGCGCGCCGCATCGCGCTGTGGTCGGCGACGGCGAGCGGCGGTGTCGCGACGAACATCCGGCCGGGCTACCGGCTCGACGGCACGCCGCTCGCGACGAACTACTTCACGAGCTTCTTCGCCGCGCCGATCGGCGTCGCCGCGATGACCTCGCCGACGCAGCAGAGCTGGCTCAACGCGATCTACGACAGCGTGCGCACGCGTGAGGAAGGCTACTACGAAGACAGCGTTGCGTTGCTGTCGCTCATGGTCATGAGCGGCACTTACTGGGACCCGATCGCGATCGACCGCCTGTTCGCCGACGGGGTACAGCGCATCGCGCCATAGTCGCCGACGCGCCGCAGACGGACTGCCGCGTCGCGACAGCCGATCGACGAAGCCAAACACCTTCGCCGCGGCTGCGAAACCCGGCGAAGCGAGCCGAGGGCGAGATTCGGCATCGCTTCGCCTGGTGTTCGCCGCGTGGATCAGACTTCGTCGATGCGCTTGTTCGAGACGCGCGCGGCTACGACGTCGAGCGCCGCTGCAGCGGCACGATCGGCCGCCGTCGGCACGACGACGATGGTCGGCAGGGTCACGATGTCGAGCTCGAGCGGCTGCGGCGCGGCGACCGGCGCGACGCGATTCTGGCCGAAGAACAGGCTGACGGCGGCGAAACCCATCGCAGCGGCACAGGCGACGGCGAACTTCGGCGGCAGCGTGGACGAGGACATCAGGTTGTAGACAGACATGGTACGGCTCCAGGGTTGCTGCACTTGCCATCACTTGGATGCGCGGCAGCAGCCGACAGTTGCGTCGATTGCGCCCAACTGATGGCAGGGTCCGCACGCTTCGGCGCATCCGCGCGCGCACGTGCGCCGCAACCGTGACGTCCGGTCCGGGTAGCGCATCAGGCGCAGCAACGTGCACGACGCCAGACAATCAGCGGCGCGGTGCCGGATGCCGCACCTGTCCCTCACCACGCACGACATAGCGTTCTATCGTCAGCGACTCGGCCCCCATCGGCCCGTACGCGTGCAGACGTGTCGTCGAAATGCCGATCTCGGCACCGAGACCAAGCTCCCCGCCATCGCTGAAACGCGATGACGCGTTGATCATGACCACGGCGGAGCGCAACGCGCGCACGAACCATTCGGCCTGCGCGTCATCGCGCGTGGCGATGACCTCAGTGTGGTCGGAACCGAACGCACGGATGTGGGCAATGGCCTGCTCGGCATCGTCGACCACGCGCACCGCCAGGATCAGGTCGAGAAATTCCGCGGCGTAGTCGGCGTCGCTC
>CAMLSI010000144.1 GCA_946482585.1 uncultured Lysobacteraceae bacterium | reverse complement strand
GGCGCCCCTCCCCTGCTGCATTGCATCAACAGTAGCCGAGGCTTGCGCGCAACCAATCCGACTTTAGTCGAAACGCGATGGCGCTTCGACCAATGGCGAATAGGCGCGCAATTCCTGCGAGCGCAACCTCGGCCCGCCACATGCCTTGGGAGGGGTTCAATGGCTTTCTCGTCACTTTGTTCACTACGCCGCACCGTATTGTCGGCGGCACTGCTGCTGTCGCTGAGCGGCGCCGTACAGGCCGACAGTCGCAGCGAAGCGGCGCTCGAGGCTCGCATCGCGCAGCTCGAGCAGCAGCTCGCCGAGCTCAAGAGCGCCGTCGAAGCGCAGAAGAAGGCGACCGCGGCGGCGCCGGCCGCACCGGCCGCCGGTCCGTCGGCGCCCGGGGTAAAAGCGCCGATACAGGTTACGACCCTGACGCCCGGCGCCAATCCGGGCACGACGGTCAAGATCGGCGGTTTCATCAAGTCCGATTTCATGCTGACGCGTACGGATTCCGGCCAGCTCGCCGACTCGGCGTCGGGCCGTGATCTCTACGTGCCCGGACAGACGCCGGTCGGCGGCAACGGCTCGAGCACCGACTACGACGCCGGCGCCAAATTCTCGCGTGTGAGCATCGGTGTCGATACCGTCACCGACAACAGCGACAAGCTCGGCGCATTTGTCGAGTTCGATTTCTTCGGCGGCGCCCTCGGCAACGAGAACGCCACCAACACGTACGGCCTCACCATGCGCCACGCGTACGCGTACTGGAACAAGTGGCTCGCCGGCCAGACCTGGTCGACGTTCGTGGATACGGCCGCACTGCCCGAGGCGGTCGATTTCATCGGTCCGACCGACGGCGTGATCTTCGTGCGCCAGCCGCAGGTCCGCTACACGACCGGCAATTTCCAGATCTCGCTGGAAGATCCGCAGACCACGATCCTGCCGCGCGGCGGTGGCGCGGCGGCGAGTTCCGATCGCGGCGCGCTGCCCGATCTGGCCGCGCGCTACACCTGGAAGGGCACCTGGGGCCACTTCGGCATCGCCGGGCTGCTGCGCGACCTGCGCGTCGATCGTCCGGCCGCGGGCACGACGCCGGCGATCGAGGACAGCCAGTTCGGCGGCGCCGTGACCGTCGGCGGCAAGTTCGTCATCGGCGAGAAGAACGACATCCGCTATCAGCTGACCGGCGGCTCGATCAGCCGCTACATCGGCCTCGGCATCACCGCGGATTCGGTGCTCGACACGAACAACGACCTCGAGGCGATCGACGGTTGGGCCGGCTACGTCGCCTGGCGTCACGTGTTCAACAAGCAGCTGCGCAGCAACCTCATGTACGCGCGCAGCGAATACGACAATCCGGTCGCTTTCACCGGCACCGGCGTCACCAAGAGTTCGCAGAGCTTCCGCATCAACCTGATCTATTCGCCGCTGCCGAAGCTCGATGTCGGCGTCGAATACATGGTCGGCCGGCGCGAAGTCGAAAGCGGTGCGGAAGGTGACATCGATCGCCTGCAGTTCATGGCGAAGTACTCGTTCTGAGGAGAATCCAGATGGCCAGCGTTCCCTACGACACCGGCGCCGCCGGCGCGACGCCGCTCACTCAAGGCCACAAGCGCGTGATCTTCGCGTCCAGTCTCGGCACGGTGTTCGAGTGGTATGACTTTTATCTCTACGGCTCGCTCGCGGCGATCATCGCCAAGCAGTTCTTCACCGCGCTGAATCCGACCAGCGGCTTCATCTTCGCGCTGCTCGCATTCGCCGCCGGCTTCGCCGTGCGCCCGTTCGGCGCGCTCGTGTTCGGCCGGCTCGGCGACCTGATCGGCCGCAAGTACACGTTCCTCGTCACCATCGTGATCATGGGCCTGTCGACGTTCCTCGTCGGCGTCCTGCCGAGTTACGCGAGCATCGGCATCGCGGCGCCGATCATCCTGATCACGCTGCGCCTGTTGCAGGGCCTCGCGCTCGGCGGCGAATACGGCGGTGCGGCGACGTACGTGGCCGAACATGCGCCGGACGGCAAGCGCGGCCTGTATACGAGCTTCATCCAGACCACCGCGACGCTCGGCCTGTTCCTGTCGCTGCTCGTGATCCTCGGCTGTCGCACCTGGCTCGGCAGCGAAGCGTTCGAGGCCTGGGGCTGGCGCCTGCCGTTCCTGCTCTCGGTGGTACTGCTCGGCATCTCGGTCTGGATCCGCCTGCAGCTCAACGAATCGCCGCTGTTCCAGCAGATGAAGGCCGAAGGCAAGGGCTCGAAGGCGCCGATCACCGAAAGCTTCTTCTCGAGCAACGGCAAGATCGCGCTGCTCGCGCTGCTCGGTGCGACGGCCGGCCAGGCCGTGGTCTGGTACGCCGGACAGTTCTACGCGCTGTTCTTCCTGACGCAGACGCTCAAGATCGACGCCACGACCGCGAATCTGTTGATGGCCGGCGCGCTCGCGGCCGCGACGCCGTTCTTCATCGTATTCGGCTGGCTGTCGGACAAGATCGGTCGAAAGCCCATCATCATGGCGGGCTGCCTGATCGCGGCGCTGACCTATTTCCCGATCTTCAAGGCACTGACGCACTACGGCAATCCGGCGTTCGCCACGGCCAGCGCGACGTCGCCGGTCACCGTCGTCGCCGATCCGGATCAGTGCGCGTTCCAGTTCGTGCCGGGCGAGCTCAAATCGCACGTCACGTTCCGCAGCTCCTGCGATATCGCGAAGGGCTTCCTCGCCGGCAAGAACATTCCGTACATCAACGAGGTTGCACCGGCCGGCAGCGTGGCCAGCATCAAGATCGGCGCGCAGACGATCCCGAGCTTCGACGGCGCGGGCCTCACGGCTGACCAGTTCAAGGAGCAGAACGGCGCGTTCACCAAGACGCTGACCGGCGCGATCTCGGCTGCGGGCTATCCCGACAAGGCCGACCCGGCGCAGATCAACCGCTTCATGGTGTTCATTCTGCTGACCATCCTCGTGCTCTACGTGACCATGGTCTACGGCCCGATCGCCGCGTGGCTCGTCGAACTGTTCCCGACGCGCATCCGCTATACCTCGATGAGCCTGCCGTATCACATCGGCAACGGCTGGTTCGGCGGCTTCCTGCCGACGACCGCGTTCGCGCTCGTCGCGGCCACGGGCAACATCTACCAGGGCCTGTGGTATCCGATCGTGATCGCGCTGTTCACCTTCGTCATCGGCAGCTTGTTCCTGCGCGAAACGAAGGACGTGGATATTTCGAAGTAGCCGTACGACGCTCTCCGGACGAGCGGGGCGGCCTTCGGGCCGCCCTTTTTTTTCCGTGCCGAGCGGGTCAAGCGCGCTGCCCCGCTCGGGCGCGATGTCCCTGTGGAAAGGTCCGCGGAAACGTTAACTACCGGTAATTCGAAGGTTTTCGGCTTCCAAAGTATGGCATCGGTCACATTTTGGCTGAGATAATCGCCGCCTTGCGCGCAGTCATGCGTGTTGGTCCGAACTTCTCAGGGGCAGTTCAATGGTGTCGAAGAACGGGCTGGCGGTTGCCGGCCGTGCGGTGGCGTGCGCGTGGCGTACAGGTGTTGTCCGTGCGTTGGTTGTAGTGACGGCGGTGTGTGCGGCGCCGCCGGCGAGTGCCCAGGTCCAGCGCACGTTCGTGAACCTGGGTTTCGAGCAGCCGTCGGCATCGCCGACGACGTGCTATTTCCAGGTATCCGAAGCGACGGTGCCGGGGTGGACGACGAACCATCCGTCGCAGAACGGTACGGGCTGTGCGCCGAACGTGGCGCAGACGCCGGGTCCTCTGATCGAAATCTGGGCCAATGCTTTCAACGGCGTGTCGGCGCGCGCAGGAACGCAGTTCGCGGAGCTCAACGCGGAAGCGGCGTCGCGGATCTACCAGAACGTGTGCCTCGCCGCGGGAGAGCTCGTGGGCTGGCGTTTCAGCCACCGCGGGCGGCAGAGCGCGACGACGGACGACGTGACCGAATTCCGCGTCGGTGCGAGCGCGGGCACGAACCGCGTGGTGCGTGCGGGGACGCAGAACGACGGCGGTGGCGGCGTGGTCACGTGCTACGGCACGGGCAGCGCCGACGGCGCGGTCGGCGCGAACAGCTGCAGCTCGGCGGCGGCCACGAACGGCTGGCGCGACTATTCGGGCGAGTTCACCTGGCAGGGCGCCACGGGGACTCAGGCGATCGGCTTCGAGGCGGTGTCGGCGGCGGGCGGCGCGACGATCGGCAACTTCATCGACGACATCCAGATGACGCTGCGGCCGTTCGTGGAGCTGACGGCGGCGACGGCGAGCGTGCGCGAAGGCGCGACGACCGGACTGCCGGCACTGCGCGTGGCCGGCACGGTGCCGGCGGGCGGCATCGCGGTCACGCTGGCGGTGCAGGGTTCCAGCACGGCGACGCTGGACAGCGACTACACGACGGGAAGCGGCACGACGACGCTGACGGTGACGATTCCGGCCGGCGTGTACGACGGCACCGACGTCGCGCTGCCGCTGAGCCTGATCGACGACAGCGTGATCGAGGACGGCGAGACGCTGGTGCTCGCGATCACGTCTTCGCCGACGGACTACGTGCTCAGCTCGACGCAGACCTGCGGCGGCGCGCCGATCACGGCGACGACACTGAGCGTGACCGACAACGACGTGGATCTGGTGAGCGCGTTCGCGGCGAGCACCGGCGCGGCGCTGGGCGGTGAATCGCTGGGCTATACCTGGACGCTGAGCAACCACACGGCACGTCCGGCGACGGGCGACCCGACGGCACACGACGTCTCGGTGCCGCTCGCGCTGACGCCGTCGGCGGGCCTCGCGTTCACGAGCTGGACCTGCACGGCGACGGGAGGGGCGCAGTGCCCGGGGGGCGCGGTCGACGGCAGCACCACGGGCAGCGGTGCGATCGCGGGCACGGGCCTGCTGCCGGCGGGCAACGCCGCAGCGGGCGGCATGCTGACCTACGCGATCAGCGCGGCGATCGCTCCGACCCGCTGCAGCGACGTCACGCAGAGCGCGGCACTGCCGCCGCCGGCGGGCCTGGGCGAAGGTACGTCGGTGCAGGCCGGTTTCACCTCGCCGGCCCCGGGCGGCAGCGCGGACAACACGGCCAGTCACACGCTGACGGTGAACTGCCTCGCGGCGCTGTCGATCGCCAAAAGCGACAACGCGGCCACGTATGCCCCGGGCGGCTCGGCCACGTACCAGATCGACGTGACCAACGCAGGCCCATCGACGGCCACGGCGCTGGTCATCGACGACGCGTTGCCCGGCGGCGTGACGCTGAGTGGAACTCCGGTCTGCACGGCCAGCGGCGGCGCGAGCTGCGGCAGCGTCAGCGGCAATGCCGGCGGTGCGACGGCCGCGCTGAGCGGCGCGACGCTGCCGCCGGGCAGCGGCCCGGCGCTGCGCCTGAGCGTGCCGGTCACGTTCGCGGCTTCGCTCAACGTCGCCACGCTGGTCAATCTCGCGAGCACGCACTCGGCCGTGTCGCCGATGGCCAGCGCCAGCGACAGCAATCCGCGCACCAACCAGTCGCCGGTGGCGAGTCCCGCCACGGTCACGGTGACCGGATCGGCTGCCGCGATCACGCTGGCCGGCACGGATGCGGACAACGATCCACTGAGCTTCACGGTCACGACGCCGCCCGCGCACGGCAGCCTGTCGGGCACGGCTCCCGCGCTGACCTATACGCCGGACGCGGGCTATGCCGGCAGCGACAGCTTCGCGTTCACGGTGAGCGACGGATTCACGACCTCGGCACCCGCCACGATCACGCTCGATGTGGTCCAGGCCAACCGCGCGCCCGTGATCACGAGCACGCCGGTCACGGGCGCGAGCGTCGGCACGGCCTACCGCTACGACGCGACCGCGAGCGACCCGGATACGAACGACACGCAGAGCTGGAGCCTGCCGCTGGCGCCATCGGGCATGACGGTCCATGCGACCGGCGGCCGCATCGACTGGATGCCGGCTCCGGCGCTGGCCGACGGCGTGGAGCTGCCGAACCTGCAGTGCCGGCTGGCTCCGGCGATCCCGGCCACGACGCCGTTCACCGCGGCGCAGATCTGGCGCAAGACGCCGGGCCTCTACCACACGCCGCTGGTCGGACGCGTGGTCGACACCAGCGGCAACGGCGTGCTGGATGCCGCCGACCACCCCACGGTGATCGTGACCCAGGGCGGGCGTCTGCTCGCGCGCGACGGCGTCACGGGCGACGTGCTGTGGCAGTCGGCGACCGCGGAGTTCGCCGGCCTGGGCGCGACGCCGGCACTGGGCGACACCGACGGCGACGGCTGGCCGGAAATCTATGTCTACGTGGGCACGAGCGTGGCGGTGGCTTCGTTCACCGCGCAAGGCGTGGAGCGCTGGCGCACGGCCGGGGTGACCAACATGTCCAGCGACCGCACGGCGATCACGCTGGCGGACCTGGACGGCGATGGCCAGGCGGAAATCCTGACCGACCGGCGCGCGTTCCGCAACACCGGCGTGCCGAAGTGGACCAGCACGGTGGCGGGGGTGGGGTTTGCGGGATCGATCCCGGTCGCGGTGGATCTCGACGGGGACGGCACGCAGGAAGTGCTGATGGGCAAGACCGTGCTCAACGCCGACGGCACGCTGCGCTGGACCCTGAGCCACGCGACGATCGGCACGGGCACGCAGTTCATCCGCTGGGCGGTGGGCCAGCTCGACGCGGATCCGGCGCCCGAGCTCGTGGCGAGCTACGACAACCGGGTGCTCGTGGTGGAACACGACGGCACGGCCCGGGCCGGCTACCCGATCACCTTCGCGGGCGAACTCAACACCTCATACCCGGCGCTGGGTGACGTGGACGGCGATCGCGCGACGGACTTCGTGGTGGCGACGACGACGACGCTGCGGGCGCTGCGCGCCGACGGCAGCCAGATCTGGGAAACGCTCAGCGACGACGGTTCGTCGCTGGCGACGCCGAGCGTGTTCGACTTCGACGGCGACAACCGCGACGAGGTGGTGTTCGCAGGCCAGACCTCGGTGCGCATCCTCGACGGGCGCACGGGATCGGAACGGCTGACGCGGCCGCTGACGAGCGGCACCTATGTGGAAAACGCGGTCATTGCCGACGTGGACGGCAACGGCCATGCGGACCTGCTGTACAGCGACGACATCGCGCTGACCCTGATCCGCGATGCGCAGGAGCGCTGGATGCCGGCGCGCTCGATGTGGAATCAGCACGCGTACGCGATCACGGGCATCGACGAGGCCGGGCGCATTCCGGCGCAGCCGCTGCCGAGCTGGCAGCACTCGCGGTACTACCGCGGCAACGCGCCGCTGCGGGGCCATCCGCTGGGCCAGCCGGATCTGGCGCCGTTCGCCTTGAGCGAAGTGACCGACTCCCTGGGTACGGTGCTGACGGTGCGCGTGCGCAACCGCGGTCTGGCGCCGAGCGCCGCCACCAGCGTGCGCTTCTACGACGGCGCGGCCTCCGGCGGCACGCTGCTCGGGGAAACCGCGGTACCGGCGCTGGCGGTCGGCGCGGCGCAGGAGGTGGTGCTCACCTTGGCGCCGGGCACGCCGCTGGGCGCGCAGCTGGCTGCACAGGTGGACGCGGGCGCGTCGGTCACCGAGTGCGTGGAGAACAACAACACCGCGCAGCTGTCGCGCGTGAGTGTGCGGGTGGCCGATGCGGCGGGATTGTCCGACACCCAGACCTACGGCCTGCGCGTGAGCGCCGCCAACCGCGCGCCGCAGTGGACGACGGCCAGCCTGCCGGCGGTACGCGTCGGGGAGAACTACGCCGTCACGCTGGAGACGAGCGACGCCGACTATGGCGACGCGGTGCGCTACGACCTGGTCAGCGGCCCAGCCGGCAGCGACGTGGACGACCTGCGCGGCCGCTTCGTCTGGACACCCACGCCGGCGCAGACCGGTACGGCGACGGTGGTGCTGCGCGCGACGGATCTCGCCGGTGCGGCGAGCGAACGCACGTTCGCCCTCACCGTGCTGCCCAATGCGTTGCCGGTGGTGACGGGCTATCCGCCGGGCAGCGTGCTCGCGGGCCAGAGCTACGGCGGCGCGCTGGTCGCGACCGACGCGGACGGTGACCCGCTGGTCTATACACTGAACCGTGGCCCGGTGGGCATGACGATGACCGCGGCGGGCCAGGTGAGCTGGACGCCGGGCCTGGGGCACGTCGGCGCGAACCCGGTGCGCGCGACGGTCAGCGACGACCACGGCGGCAGCACGGTCGTGGAGTGGGTGATCGCGGTGGAGCAGGCCGGCCATGCGCCGGTGTTCACGAGCACGCCGGTGACCGTGGCGACCCAGGGCAAGACCTATACCTACGCGGTCAGTGCCAGCGATGCCGACGGCGATACGCTGAGCTACAGCCTGTTCGCGCCGCCATCGTGGGCGATGACGATCAATGCGACGACGGGGCTGATCACCTGGCCGAATGTGGAGCGTCCCGCCGGGGTGAACTACGGCGTGACCGTGCGCGCCAACGACGGCCGCGGCAACGTGACCGAGCAGCGCTATACGCTGGAAGTGCGCGCGGCGGGCAGTACGAACCGCGCGCCGGCGTTCAGCACGGTGCCGCCGACCCGGGCGCGCGTGGGGCGGGAATACCGCTACGCGAGCGCGGCGAGTGATCCGGATGCAGATGTCCTGAGCTACAGCGTGCCGGGCGCGCCGTCGGGCATGAACGTGAGCGGCAGCGGCCTGGTCACCTGGACGCCGGGCGCGGCCGATCGTGTACCGGTGGTGCTGCGCGCGAGCGATGCGAGCCTGTTCACCGACCAGGGCTGGACCATCGACGTGGTCGCGGCCGACGCGCCGATCGACGTGCAGGTCACGCTGACCCCGAGCGCGCCGTTGCCGGGACAGTCGGTACAGGTGCACGTCACGGCGGGCGAGAGCAGTCCCACCATGAGCGTAGCGGCCACGCTCGACGGCCAGCCGGTCACGCTGAGCCTCGGCACGACGACGCTGACCGCACCGGCGACCCCGGGCGCCCACACGCTGGTCGTGACCCTGACCGACGGCCCGGCGACGGGGACGAGCACGGTGAACTTCGGCGTCATCGATCCGAGCGATACCACGCCGCCCGTGGTCGCGATCGCGACCCCGGCGGCCGACAGCCGCATCACGGCCCCGAGCACCGTGACCGGCACCGTCAGCGACGCCAACCTGCTGAACTGGTCGCTGTCGGTGCGGCAGGCGAGCTCGCCCACGTCGCCCACGACGGTGATCGCGCGCGGCACCGGCAACGTGACGAACGCGGCGCTGGGTACCTTCGATCCGACCCTGCTGCTGAACGGCGAAGTCGCACTGATCCTGCAGGCCACGGACACCAGCGGCCGCACGAGCGTGGCCACGACACTGCTGAGCGTGGACGGCGAGATGAAGGTGGGCCACTTCGCGATCACGTTCGAGGAAGCGACCCTGCCGCTGGCGGGGATCCCGATCCGGATCACGCGGACGTACGACACGCGGCAGCGCGAGGAATCGCTGGACTTCGGTCACGGCTGGACGGTGGACTACCGCAACGTGCGGGTGAGCGAATCGCAGCGGGCGGGTTACGGCTGGCAGCTGCAGAAGAGCGGCGCGGGAGCGGGGGTCAAGTGGTGTGCGGTGTCGGCGGGTCCGCGGCGCGTGAGCATCACCCTGCCCGACGGTACGACCGAGCGGTTCGTGGCCAAGGCGGCGCCGGAGTGCACGGCGCTGGTCGCGCCGGCGTACGTGACGCTGACCTATGCGCCGGAGGCGGGCACGACCTCGACGCTGACGCAGCACAGCTACACGCAGCTGCGCATCACGCAGATCGCGGGCGAACCGGCGAGTCATCTCACCGATCCGGGCGATGCGACGCTGGCGGCGGATCCGAGCTATTACCGGCTGACGACGCGCGAAGGGGTGGTCTACGACATCGACCAGAACGCGGGCGGCGTGGTGCGGATCGCCGAGCCGACGGGCAAGGCGCTGACGTTCAGCGCGACGGGGATCACGCACACGAGCGGCCAGGCGGTGCGGTTCGTGCGCGACGGGCGCAACCGGATCCAGCGCATCGTGCTGCCGGACGGCAAGGAGCTGAGCTACGACTACAGCGCGGAAGGCGATCTGATCGCGGCGTCGGACGCACTGCGGCAGGCGACGCGGTTCGCGTACAAGCCGCGCTGGCCGCATTACCTGGAAGACCTGGTCGATGCGCGCGGGATCCGGGTGCAGCGCAACGAATACAACGACGAGGGCCGGCTGATCGCGACGATCGACGCGGACGATCACCGCATCGAGTACACGCACCTGATCGCCGAGCGCACGGAGCGGGTGAAGAACCGGCGCGGCTACGAGACGGCGTACGTCTACGACGAGGAAGGTCGGGTACTGGCCGAGACCAACGCGCTGAACGAGACGACCGAACACACCTACGATGCGGACGGCAACGAGCTGACGCGGACCGATGCGCTGGATCACACGACGACCTGGACCTACGACGCCTGGGGCAATGCGCTGACGGAGAAGAACGCGCTGCTGCAGACGACGCGCAGCACGTACAACGCGAAGAACGCGCTGACGCAGACGTTCAGTGCGGTGGATCCGAACCGGGCGGTGGTGACGAACACGTACGACGTGACGTTCAACACGCTGCAGACGACGAAGGATGCGCTGAACCAGACGACGACCTTGGGCTACGACCGCTTCACGGCGACGAACACGGGCGAGCTGAGCGCGCTGCAGGATGCGAGCGGTGCGACGACGCAGTTCGGCTACCACGCCAAGGGATGGGTGACGAAGCAGACGGATGCGCTGGGCAGCGAGACCACGTACACGTACGACGCGAACGGCCGGGTGCTGAGCGAGACGAGCAAGCGCACGGTGAACGGGGCGCTGGTGACCCTGGTGACGAGCACGGTCTACGACGACAAGGGCCGTGTGACGAGCGTGACGCAT